>CAYXGO010000001.1:0-1166 GCA_964464575.1 uncultured Pseudomonas sp.
AGTATCACTGTATAGATAAACAGGTATTCACATGCGACCTTTAACGCCTCGTCAGCAAGAAATTCTGACCCTGATCAAAGATGCTATCGACGCCACCGGTATGCCGCCAACCCGCGCCGAAATCGCCTTACAACTGGGTTTTCGTTCTGCCAATGCGGCTGAGGAACATCTCAAGGCGCTGGCGAAAAAAGGCGTTATCGAGCTGCTACCCGGTATGTCGCGCGGCCTTCGCTTAGTCGGCGGTTTGGATGAAGAAGTTCCAGAAGGGTTGCCACTTATTGGTCAAGTTGCCGCTGGCGAACCTATTTTAGCCCAGCAACACATCGAGAGTCATTATCGCGTCGATGAAAACCTGTTTCGCCCGCATGCTGACTTTTTACTGCGCGTAAACGGCATGAGCATGAAGAACATCGGTATTCTCGATGGCGATTTATTGGCAGTCCACAAAACTCAAGATGCCCGTAACGGCCAAATTATTGTCGCACGGGTTGACGAAGACGTCACCGTAAAGCGCTTTGAGCGCAAAGGCAGCACCGTATTGCTGCACCCAGAAAATGAAGAGTTTTCGACCATCAAGGTCGACCTCGCCCAGCAATACTTCACCGTAGAAGGGCTGGCCGTAGGTGTCATTCGAAATGGAGCATGGTTATGAGATACGATTATCAACCGAGTAAAAACGCCAGCCTAGTGGCTGAGCATGCTGAAACCAGTTTAGGCGACGCACGTTTTGATGACGTGTTGTATCGTGTACAGTCACTCGCCTTACGCACATCTCAGTGGATCACCGTTATCGGCGGTTGTCGCGAAACCATCGCACAATTAGTCGCCGCTGGCGTGAGCCGTAATCGCATTCGCTGGATTGGCGGTCGTGATCATGATCATCGCGAATGGGCCACCGAACAAGCTTTACTCGCCGGAACCAGTAGTTTAGTGCTGAGCTTTCTTGAGCAGATTTCGCCGCGTATGCAGCAGCGCATTAAAATGGCCAGCAAAATGAGTCAAACGCATAGTTTTGTTTTTAATGAATTACCTTCTCGTACGCCACTCCACTAATCCCCGTACCGAAGGTTTCCCCCAAGGGCTGCTCATGCAGCCCTTTTTTTTTTAAAAATCTTATAAAGCTATTTCTGATGGAGCCGGAGGCTGGTATATATCTGACGGCTCCA
>CAYXGO010000001.1:1176-7830 GCA_964464575.1 uncultured Pseudomonas sp.
CCTTTTTTTTTAAAAAATCTTAACTTAAGCGGTGGCAATTTAATCGTTACATGGTATTTTGGAGCAGCAATAAAAACTGCTAACACAACTAAAATAATAATTATTGATTTATAACAACAACAAAGAGTTAGTAGGGAAAGCGATTTTTCACTTCTAGGAATGCTGTTCCTTTTTCTGCTTACCTCTTTGTTCTTCAGGCTCGCACTTCGGTGTATTCGTGGGCGACCACGTCGGAAGAATGAGAGGAGACGTCCGTGAGAACGAGACTTATCGCGGCACTAACAGCGGCATTGCCGTTTGCTGCCAGTGCACAATCGCAGTTGAACCTGACTCAAGGTGTTACCGAGATCAGCAACCGCGTCTATGACCTTCACATGACTATACTGTATATATGTATTGTGATTGGTATCGTGGTATTCGGGGCCATGTTCTGGTCCATGATTGCCCACCGCAAATCACGCGGTCACAAGCCAGCAACTTTCCATGAAAATGTCAAAGTTGAGATTCTCTGGACAGTGATCCCGTTTTTAATCTTGATTGGTATGGCCATCCCAGCCACCTCTACCCTAATTGCCATGGAAGATACCAGTGAATCTGATGTCACCGTGTTAGTTACCGGGTCGCAGTGGAAATGGCACTATCGCTACTTTGAGCATGATGTTGAGTATTTCTCATTGCTGGCGACCCGTCCCGACCAAATCAATAATAAGCTACCCAAAGGCACCAACTACTTACTTGAAGTCGATCGCCCCTTGGTGATCCCAACGGGTAAAAAAGTGCGCTTTTTGATCACCTCCGATGACGTTATCCACTCATGGTGGGTGCCTGATTTCGCCGTTAAGAAAGATGCTAACCCAGGCTTTATCAATGAAGCATGGACTAAGGTTGATGAACCCGGTATCTATCGCGGTCAGTGTGCTGAGCTCTGTGGTAAAGACCACGGCTACATGCCGATTGTGGTCATCGCTAAAGAGCCGGCTGAATACGAAGCGTGGATTACTGCACAAGAAACTGCGCAGCGTGAGGCCAAAGAAGACGAGCAACGCTTATTAGCTATGTCAATGAGCGAAGCCGAGCTGATGGAATTAGGCGAGCGTGTTTACCTCGGTAACTGTGCTGCTTGTCACCAGCCAAATGGTCAAGGTATTCCCGGTGTATTCCCAAGTTTAGTCGGTACTGAAATGGTTACCAACGACATCAATGGCCACATTGATATCGTACTGTACGGTAAGCAAGGCACCTCCATGCAAGCGTTCGGTAATATGCTGACCCTGCGCGAGATTGCTGCAGTAGTTACCTACGAACGGAATGCTTGGGGCAATAACACGGGCGAGCTAATTCAAGCCGCTGATGTCAACGCTCGGATGAAGAATTAAGGGGAGTACCGACTATGAGCTCTGCTGCTGGAACGATGGATCATCACGATCACGATCATCACCATCACGCGCCGTCGGGTATTACCCGGTGGTTATTTACTACCAACCATAAAGACATTGGTTCAATGTACTTATGGTTCTCGTTCATTATGTTTTTGTTGGGCGGCTCTATGGCACTGGTTATCCGGGCCGAGCTGTTCCAACCGGGTTTGCAATTGGTTGATCCGCACTTCTTCAACCAGATGACTACCGTGCACGGTCTGATCATGGTGTTTGGTGCAGTTATGCCTGCCTTCACCGGGCTTGCCAACTGGATGGTACCGATGATGATTGGTGCGCCAGACATGGCTTTGCCACGGATGAATAACTGGAGCTTCTGGATCCTACCATTTGCCTTCGCTATTCTGCTTGCCTCGCTATTTATGGAAGGCGGTGGCCCAGCGTTCGGTTGGACTTTCTACGCGCCGTTATCGACCACCTATAGTAGCGATTCCACCGCGTTATTCGTGTTCTCGGTACACATTATGGGTATCTCGTCCATTATGGGCGCGATTAACGTAATCGTGACCATCATGAACATGCGCGCACCGGGCATGACCTACATGAAAATGCCATTGTTCGTATGGACCTGGTTTATTACCGCCTTCCTGCTTATCGCTGTTATGCCAGTGCTAGCCGGTGCGGTCACCATGGTACTGACCGACAAATACTTCGGCACCAGCTTCTTTGATGCCGCAGGTGGCGGTGACCCAGTCATGTTCCAGCATATTTTCTGGTTCTTCGGGCACCCCGAAGTGTACATCATGATTTTGCCATCGTTCGGTATCGTGTCGGCTATTATTCCAGCGTTTTCGCGCAAGCCGTTATTTGGCTATGCGTCCATGGTTTATGCCACCGCCGCGATTGCCGGTTTGTCGTTCCTGGTTTGGGCGCACCACATGTTTACCACCGGCATGCCAGTGGCGGCAGCGCTGTTCTTCATGTACTGCACCATGTTGATCTCGGTACCCACCGGGGTGAAAGTGTTTAACTGGGTAGCCACCATGTGGCGCGGTTCAATTAGCTTTGAAACGCCCATGTTATTTGCTTTAGCCTTTGTGATTCTGTTCACCATTGGCGGTTTTTCTGGCCTGATGTTGGCAATTACGCCGGTTGACTTCCAGTATCACGATACCTACTTCGTGGTTGCACACTTCCACTACGTACTGGTGAGTGGTGCGATCTTCTCGATTATGGCTGCCGCTTACTACTGGTTACCAAAATGGACCGGGCACATGTACAACGAAACGCTGGCAAAATGGCACTTCTGGTGTTCATTAATCAGCGTCAACGTGTTGTTCTTCCCGATGCACTTTGTTGGCTTAGCCGGTATGCCACGGCGTATTCCAGACTACGCTTTGCAATTTGCTGATATTAACCAAATTGTGAGTATTGGCGCCTTTGCCTTCGGCTTGTCGCAACTGATTTTCTTAGCGGTTGTGGTGAAATGCGTACGTGGTGGCGAAAAAGCGCCCGCGAAGCCATGGGAAGGTGCTACGGGTCTTGAGTGGACGGTACCGTCACCGGCGCCATACCACACCTTTGATACCCCACCTGAGGTGAAATAACGCTCATGAGTGACCACCAATCAACCCCAAACCGCCCCGATAACGGGCGGGTCGTTAAGCGCTTACTACTGGTGGTAGTAGGCATGTTCGGCTTTGGTTTTGCGTTGGTACCGCTGTATGAAGTGTTTTGCGAAATCACTGGGTTTAACGGCCGCACGTCGAACGAGGCGGCAGCCGTTAATACCCGTGCAGTGGATACCTCACGGAGCATCAACGTACAATTTATCACTCGGGTTAACCAGGGCATGCCGTGGGATTTTCAACCTGAAGTGAAGATGGTTCGGGTGCACCCTGGTGAAACTAAGGTGGTTAACTTTTTGGTTGAGAACCGCACCGGGAACAATATGGTGGCGCAAGCCATTCCTTCTGTTTCGCCTGGTGAAGCGGGTTTATATCTGAACAAGACAGAGTGCTTCTGTTTTGAACAGCAACCGCTGGCAGCCGGTGACACCACCGCTATGCCCATGCAGTTCTATCTCGACCCAGAAATTCCAGCGCACATACATACATTGACTCTGCAATATACGCTGTATGACATTACAGCCAATGCGACACCCGATGTGCTAGCAACCATGCTAGCGAACTAAGGACTTGTTATGGCAGCACAACAACACGAAAAATATTATGTTCCAGCAAGTAGCCCATGGCCAATTGTTGGCGCAGTAGCACTGGGCCTGATTGCTTTTGGCGCAGGCCATACCGTTATTGAATCGAAGAACCAAGTGGATGGCTGGGGGACAACAGTATTGTTCACCGGGCTGGCAATTTTGGTGGTGATGTTGTTTGGTTGGTTCCGTGACCAAATCAACGAATCCATGTCTGGCCTTTATAGTAATCAGCTCAGCGCCTCGTATCGGCAAGGTATGAGCTGGTTTATCTTCTCCGAAGTCATGTTCTTTGCTGCATTCTTTGGCGCGCTGTTTTACGCTCGCGTGATTGCTGTGGAATGGCTTGGCGGCGCGAGTAACAACGCCATGACCAACGAGGTGCTATGGCCGCACTTTGAAGCTATGTGGCCACTCACCGAAACGCCAGGCGGCACCACCACGCAAGCGATGGGCTGGATGGGCTTACCGCTGTACAACACTATCATCTTGATTGTGTCGTCGTTTACCTGTCATTTTGCCCATGTTGGCTTAGAAAAAGGTAATCGTACTCAGTTAAAAGTATGGCTGGGTATTACCATTGTGTTGGGTTGTATCTTTTTGTACCTGCAGGGTGCAGAGTATGTACACGCCTATCAAGATTTAGGCTTAAAGCTTGATTCTGGGGTATACGGCAACACCTTCTACTTGCTGACTGGTTTTCACGGCATGCATGTCACGCTCGGTACACTGATGCTGATTGTGATGTTCTTCCGGGTGATGAAGGGACACTTTACTCACGACAATCATTTTGCCTTTCAAGCGACCAGCTGGTATTGGCACTTTGTTGACGTGGTTTGGGTCTGTTTGTTTATCTTTGTGTACATCCTATAACCACGACCAACTGCGGTCGTACTGAGCAATACTCAGTACGGCCGTGGATTCGCCGGTAACAACCCGGTGGCTAATAGAATAATAATAATCACCATGGCAATTGCAGAAAACATCACGCGTTTGCCAAGATAATGGGTCATGGATGGTTTGGTCGCATCGTTACGCAACATGGCAAACATGGCGCGAAACAAATTAAAGACCATGAACAACATGAGTAGTACCAGAATGACTTTTGCACTAAACGTTAGCATCACTTTGTCCTTTTCGGATTCTCAATTATGAGCCGCAGTACTATTATTGCGACGCTCTTCACTGTGCTTGCAATTTCGAGCTTGGTCAAGCTGGGATTATGGCAACTTGATCGCGCTAACGAAAAACAGGCACTGTTCGACGACTTCGAGCGCGCTCAGCAGCAACAGCAATGGCAACCCTTACGCCTTGGCAGTATTCCTGATCGTTATCAAGGCGTGAGTGTGCAGGGTGAATTTCAATCACAGCAGTACTTTTTGCTCGATAACCAAATTTATCAAGGGCAGGTTGGGTACCAAGTCATTGGTCTATTACAGACAGATTTTCAAAGCGCTAGAATTCCGGTTAATTTGGGTTGGGTCAGCCTTGGCGACAGCCGTCAACAGCTGCCCGCGGTCACCTTGCCTGAAGGCCCAATAACCATCACCGGATGGTTTTATCAACCCAGCGACAGTCCGTTTACTGCCGCCGACCAACTGCTTGAGAAAGGCCCCTGGCCGATGCGTATTCAACACCTCAATAGCGAGGTGTTGAGCGCTGCACTAGAGCTTTCCATAGCCCCATATGTGGTGCTACTCTCAGAAACCGAAAGCTATGGATTTCCGCGGCAGTGGCAGCCTAATTTAATGCCACCGGAAAAACACCGCGCCTATGCGGTGACTTGGTTTTCGTTAGCCTTAGCGTGTCTAATTATTGCGTTAATTGCCGGTCGTTCCAAAACAACAACAGCAGAGGAATGAGCATGACATCTGTAAAAAAATCCCGCGCTACCCTCATTGGCGTGGTTCTCGCCTTCCTGATACCAGTGATTGGCGCCAAGTTGGTGCTTGACCAAAGCTGGTATCAAGGTGCGGTCACTAATCGCGGAACGATGCTGGTACCACCCTATGAACTCGGTGATTTTGCTAATGAATTACCAGCCGGTTGGCGGGTGGTTTTGGTTGATCAAGGCGATTGCAGCGATGCGTGTATGCAAGGTCTGTATGCTATCAATCAACTTGATGTAGCGCTCGGTAAAGAAACCCAGCGCGTGGTACCGGTATATATCAGTGCCGCTAGCTCACAGTTAGCACTAGACCAAGTACCCTTGGTCACGCATATCGAGAACGCCGGCCTGGTCGCCCACCTGGCCAGCCTACCGTCACAGCGGCTGATGATTGTCGACCCGTGGGGCAATGTGGTGTTGCACTACCCGATCTTTAGCGATGAAGAGCACATGCGCGCCGAAGCGAAGAACTTGCTCTCCGATTTACGTAACTTACTGAAACTATCCAGAATAGGTTAAGCCCATGCGCGCTTTTGTAAAATTCAGCATCATTCTCACCTTGTGCGTCATTATTATGGGCGCCTATACCCGCCTCACCGACGCCGGTTTAGGCTGTCCTGATTGGCCTGGCTGCTATGGTTTTTTGACGGTACCAAGTCAAGCAGAGCACATTGCCCAAGCGCAACAGTTATTCCCCGATGCGCCGCTTGAGAACCAGAAAGCCTGGAACGAGATGATTCACCGCTACATTGCTGGTTTACTCGGCATTGTGATTTTAGTCATTGCCATTTGGTCACTGATTCGAGTGCGCCATGACCCAGCGCAACCGGTCAAATTACCATTGTTACTGTTGGTCTTAGTGACCTTCCAAGCCGCCTTAGGCATGTGGACAGTGACCATGAATCTGCAGCCGCTCATTGTCATGGGGCATTTACTCGGTGGCTTCAGCACGCTGTGTTTATTGTACCTATTAAGCTTACGCCTCGGCCGAGTTCACAATCCTATGGGGGATATCAACGCGCGCAGTCTGCGCGGCTTAGCCTTCATTGCCTTGCTGGTGGTGTTTGGACAAATTGCATTGGGCGGCTGGGTTGCTGCCAACTATGCGGCCATGACCTGCACGGCATTGCCGATCTGTGAAGGTGATTGGCTCAATCGTCTTGATGTTGCCGGCGCTT
>CAYXGO010000001.1:7853-24372 GCA_964464575.1 uncultured Pseudomonas sp.
AAGCCTCCACCTATCAGTATGGTACGCACGACTTTGAAGAGCGCATGACCATGCATGTAGCCCACCGTTTTGGCGCTATTGTGGTGATGTTGGTGGTCGGCTGGTTGCTCTGGCAAGGCTATCGTCGGGCACAATCAAAAGTCATTCGTAACAGTTTAAACTGGGTGGCACTGCTACTGGTTGTGCAAGTGGCCTTAGGTATTAGCAATGTGGTGTTCTATTTACCGCTGAGCGTCGCGGTATTGCATAATTTATTTGGCGTACTGTTGCTGGCAAGCTTAGTTGGTTTGAATTATAAATTAGCGCGTAACGCGTAAGGCACGGACGTATTATGGTGAACTCACAGCAACCTGAATCAGCAGCAATGAGCTACAAAAGTCAGGCCCATTGGCGCGACTATCTTGAGCTTACCAAGCCTAATGTGGTGTTGCTATTATTGGTGACTGCGGTAGTCGGTATGTGTATGGCCGTACCCGGTTGGGTTGGTTGGCAGGTGTTTGTACCAGCGATGATTGGTATCGGCTTAATGTCCGGGTCGGCGGCCGCTATCAACCATTTGGTCGACCGCCATATTGATGCGCGAATGGCACGAACACTGCGACGCCCGCTGCCATCAGGCGCACTCTCGCCACGTCATGTGCTGACTTTTTCCGCACTGATTGGCAGCATCGGCTTTGTGGTATTAGCGCTGTGGGTCAATATGCTGACCGCTTGGCTGACCTTCGCCAGCTTAATTGGTTACGCAGTCATCTACACCATGTATCTAAAACGTGCTACGCCGCAGAATATTGTCATTGGCGGCCTCGCCGGTGCGGCGCCACCCTTGTTGGGTTGGACGGCGGTAACCAATGAGATCCATCCTTTTGCGGTGTTGCTGGTAATGATTGTATTCACTTGGACCCCGCCGCATTTTTGGGCACTGGCGGTGCATCGCGCTAACGATTATGCCAAAGCCAATATTCCTATGCTGCCGGTCACCCACGGTGTGGAGTTCACTAAAACCTGTATTTTGCTGTACACCATTTTACTTGCGGTGATCTGCTTGCTGCCCTACGTGGTCGGTATGTCAGGCGTGATTTACCTGCTCGGATCAAGTGTGCTGAGTATTTGGTTTTTAGTGTACGCCTGGAAACTCAAGTTTTCGCCGAACAAGCACACCGCCTATAACATGTTCAAATTTTCGATTTGGCAATTATTCGCGCTGTTTATCTTGTTGCTCGTCGATCACTATTTGGTCACGCCGCCGCTCGCTTAAGAGGATACTTGCATGCAAAAATTACTTATCGCTGTGGTCGCCCTTGCTGCGCTTATAGCTGGCTTGTTGGTCTTCAATTCAATCCCACAGCCGCAGCCACAAGCTCTGGTTTACAATCCACCACGCGCACTAGCCCCTTTTGCAGTGACTGGACAAGATGGCGCTACCGCCAGCAATGAGCAACTGCGCGGGCAATGGACCTTACTATTTACCGGCTACACATTCTGCCCCGATATTTGTCCAACCACTATGGCCGACTTGCGCCGTATCATGCCGCAATTAGTGGCCGCGTCAGAGCTACCGGTGAAAGTGTGGATGATTTCAGTTGACCCGCTGCGTGACGATGTCGAACGAGTAAATAACTACGCCAGCTTCTTTGGCGAGAATTTCTACGGTGTCCGCGCCGAGCATCCGCAACTCTACCCCTTTGTTACCGATTTAGGCTTGATGTACTCCATTCCAGACGAAGGTGAAACGGATTACTTAGTCAATCACAGCGCCGCTATTGTCTTGGTCGACCCCAATGGGAATCGCCACGCCATCTTCAATGCTGAGCACCAGTTAGGCGAATTACCTACCGTCAATATGGACAAACTGGTGAGTGATTTTCAGATCCTCGCCGAGCGCTTCCGCTAACCGCTGTTAGTCAGGCCAGTTGCCCTGCGCATCAGGTCTGACGAAAGGGTGGGAATACCAATAAAAACGCCCCGCTTGGCTGCGGCTCGGTACCGTACAATTCACCCGCGAACGGCCAATCGGCAAATCCACTGGCAGCGTCAGCGAAAAGCTTTGCTGCTGCCATTCTGGTACCAGCACTTCACCGGCATAAAAGCAATTGAGCTGACTGCTGCGAAAATCCTCAAGATTAGCCAAGTTCACCGTGATTGTTGGCCGCAGCTGCTCATGAGCCACTATCATCGACTGCGGTTGCGCCGACAGCACCGGCAACGGCAAACTCAGCAACTTGGTCGCTAAGGTCGCTAAATTGGCATATTGCCCCGCCGCCGGAAAGCGCGGTATGGCAGTGCTCGGCGTGAGCGGCCCCCACACCCCGGAATGTTGCCCAAAGGCGATAAAGTCGTGTTGTTCGAGCAACTGCTGCAAGGTTGGGTCAAATTCACCATACGGATAGGCAAACAAGCGCGGCTGCGGACCTGCTAAGGCCGTGTCAATTTCTTGCTGCGCCGCCAATATCTCGTGTAGTTGCCGCTGCTGCCATTGCGCCTCGCTTTCATTCGGCCGGCGCCGCGTCATATGCTCATGTGACTGCGAGTGATTGGCGATGACCGCACCATATTGCTGCAGTTCACGCAATTGCTGCCAGTTCATATAGAGGTGCGGCGCTTCACGCATTAATTTAGGATTTACAAAAATAGTGAACGGCAGCTGGTACTTGGCGAACAGTGCTTTGCCATTGTCATAGACATTGCGCCAGCCATCATCGATGGTGATTGCCGCAGAGCGCGGTGGCAGTGCCTTGCCCTCAGCTAACATCGTACTGATGGTAGATAAATCAAGTACGGTAAAATCATGCTCAAGCAAATAGTCTAGATGTTGCTGCAATTCCTCGGCTGTTACTGACGTCACGCGTGGCGTATCATCGCCAATATGATGATATTGCAAAATAGCCACCCCAGCGTGCGCTGCTAACGGAATGACCAGCATGCCCGAAACCACCATCACACAGCCGAATAGACGCATTTTGGCGATTGCCTTACCGATGATTTTATCCAACATTGCGGCTCCACTACTTGGCTTAGTTGATACTGCCATAATAGGCCATCTACCCGACGCAATCTACCTGAGCGCGGTGGCTTTAGGCGCCACTGCGGTGAGTTTCATGGTATTGCTGACGGTGTTTCTGCGAATGACGACTACCGCCGAAATGGCTGCTGCTTTCGGTGCCGATGACCTTCTGCAACAACAGCAGATTACCGTGCACTCGCTCAGCTTGGCGGTCACCATTGGCCTGCTATTCACTGCGCTGAGCCCTTGGCTCATCAGCCTGAGTTTAAGCGTGATCAACGCCGAATCGAGGCTGGCTGAACTGACCGCTACCTATATGCACATACGATTACTGGCATTGCCCGCTACCCTCATCAACTTGGTGGTACTGGGGATCTTGTTAGCACGCCAGCAAGCGCGACTAGCCATGCTGATGGTGATCAGTATTAATGCCATCAATGTCGTGGCCAATTTAGTGTTGATTGTTGGCTTTAAACTGAATGTCGTAGGTGCAGCTTGGGCCTCGGTCATCGCCGAAGTAACCACCGCCCTGGTTGGGTTATGGCTGCTGCGCAGCTTACTGCCTGCGCTTCGTCATTGGCGCATTGAACCACTCAGTATGAAACGTTTTATGGCGATGAACAGTGATGTGATGCTGCGCAGTTTACTGTTACAACTATGCCTCGCTATGATGACCATTTACGCCACGCGCTTTGGTACCGATGTGGTGGCGGCCAATGCGGTACTCATGCAGTTCTTATTGCTGATCTCGCTTGGCTTGGACGGTATCGCCTACGCCATCGAAGCGCTGGTGGGTGCAGCTCGCGGGCAACGCAACACCAGCTTGATACGCTTTTGGCTCCGCCACGGGTTGCGTTGGTCATTGCTGTTTGCGTTGGTTTATAGCGCAGTATTCTGGCTCTTCGGCGACGGCATCATTAGCCTATTAACCAATATCCCCGCGGTGATTAGCGAGGCGCAACAGTATTTGCCCTGGTTATGGCTGATGCCACTAGTCGCCCATTGGAGTTATTTCTTTGACGGTGTGTACATCGGCCTAGGGCAGACCAAAGCGATGCGCAACACCATGGCGATTAGCGCTCTCGGGGTGTTTTTGCCGAGCTGGTACGCGGCACAGCACTGGCTCACAAACGACAACGCCAACCACGGGCTGTGGTTGGCGTTGTTACTGTTCATGGCTGCCCGAGGGCTAAGCCAAGCCTTATGGTTGCGCTACAAAATCATCCAGTAGGATCAATTGCAGTGGCGCGCCACCACCGTCAGCATCCACAGCAATAGCGGTATAGATATTACCGGCGGCTAAGTTGACCGTGACAGGGCCAATTGCTGCATCTTTGCTGCCAGTCGGGGTCACTGTGACCACATACTCGCCTTCGGCTAGTTGCACATATCCGGTAGAGGCTAGCGCTGCGGTATCAAAAGGGATATTGCTAAAGACTGGATCAGCAGCGCTAATATCCGCTGTTGCCGTGACATAAATATCAACCGGGCCGGCGGCAGCCGATGCATGCACAATTTGCACTTGGGCAGCAGTAGCAATACGACGTTGTTGGTCTTCAACTAACGCTAAGGTAATGCCATCACCGGTCAATTCACCGACCGCATAGACCGAAAAACTATCACTCGTGGCTAGGGTCAACGCAGCGTCATCAATGACCACGGGGGTACCGCCAGCAGCAGCAACATCGACTAAATAGTCACCCGCCGCTAGGCCGATAAAGTCAGTGGCTTGGCGGAAGGCTAAGTCAGCAATGGCTGGAGTATCAGCATTATTCAAGGTGACATCGACGTTGGGAGCATCAGCAACCGCATGTACGACACGGATTTCGGCGCCAGCATTGGCATCCGCCAAGACTGTTGCCGACTCACCATCCGCGATTTGTAGCATCACAGGTGATTCACCGGTTTGGCTATTTTCGATCGCGGCGATGACCAAGTCAGCACCAGCGGCCAATGGCAAAGTACCACTATCGAAGGCCACGGCGGCCGGATCACCGGCAACGGTTACCCGTACGCGGTAATCGCCTGCTGGCACATCAATTTGCGGGGTGAAGTCACCAAATTCTAACGTCGCTGCTGCTTGTTCAGCCGCTAGATCGGCATCGGGAGCAGTCAAATAAATATCGACCATTGGTGCATCAGGTGCGGCATGCACAACTTGCAAACGCAAATTACCGGCGGCGATATCAGTGACTGGGTTTTCGATAATCAGTGGCGCGATAGACGCATCGCCCACTTTACCCACCGCAAATACTTCGTAGCGGCTATTGCCGGTCAATGCTACGTCGGCGGGGCCAATCACCGTGGCAAATGAGCCATCGGGTAAGATACCGTCGACTTGAATAGAGTAGGTGCCCTCGTCGAGTTCGAGTACACCCGATGACGCCGTGTACGGCACGTCGGACAATACCGTGTCACCATTGACCAGTACGTTCACGTCTGGCGCATCAGCAACACTATGGTGCACCCGCACAAAGCTTGATTCGGGTGGTGGCGGAGGTGGTGGTGGCGTTACGCTGATTTCTTCGTTGTTGCTACCGCCATCGCAAGCGGCTAAGATCAGAGCAGCAGATGCTGCGAGACCAAATTTAGTGATCCCATTCATAGATTTATCCTCGTTTGTTGTATTGGCGTACAAACTTACGAGGAGACCATCAGGATGGGATCACTTCCTTAACTCAATTTTTACTCATGGCTCTATGACATTAGTAATAGGAATGCTCGCCGCGTTGATGCTCAGTGATATCACGAACACCGGTTAATTCGTTCGGAAAACGCGCTAACAATTCTTTCTCGATACCCTCTTTTAGGGTCACATCGACCATGCTACAGCCATTACAACCGCCGCCAAATTGCAGCACGGCAATACCGTCAGCGGTGATTTGATTCACCGAGACCTTGCCACCATGATTGGCCAGCTGCGGATTCACCTCAGCTTGAATCATATATTCAACGCGCTCAATCAGAGGTGCATCGTCGTCAACTTTTTTGGCTTTGGCATTCGGTGCTTTCAAGGTCAGCTGTGAGCCCAGCTCCTGCACTTCAAAATCAATCACGGCATCGGTTAAAAATGGTGCGCTGGATGAATCAACCACCGCATCAAAGCCGCTAAACGGTAATAGTTGGTCGTCAGTTTCTACCGAATCAGGTGGGCAATAGGACACGCCACACTCAGCAGATGGCGTGCCAGGATTCACCACAAAAACCCGAATATTGGTGTTATCAGGTTGATCGGCAAGCAATTTGCGAAAGTGCGCCTGCGCGCTTTCAGTAATACGAATCATGGACAGTACACCTCATGGCTATACTTGAGTAAATTAGTAGGGTATATCTTATCGCAAAAATTAGGCGTTGCATAGTAACGGGCTTGGTGTGCCCGCTAAGTTCTGCTAGCTTGTTGACTACCATTTTGCGTTAAGGAAATCATTATGCGTCGTTTCATTCACGCCTTACTCAGCTTATCTTTCGGGCTGATGGCCTGGGCCTCAGTAGCACAACCATTGAGTGCTTATTTACCCACTGATGTCGACTACGATCCCAGTGTACCCACACCACAATCGGTATTGGGCTATGATGTTGGTGAATGGCATGTTCGCCACGATCAGTTGGTCCGCTATATGGAAGTACTTGCGGCTCATTCAGACCGTATCAGTATTGAATACACCGGCCGCACCCATCAACAACGGCCATTGCTGCTGTTAACTGTCACGGCGCCAGAAAATCATGACAACCTTGAGCAATTGCGGCAACAGCATATTGCTGTGTCTGACCCAACCAGCAAGGCCGACATAAAAAGCGCGCCGCTAGTACTCTACATGGGTTACAGTATTCACGGTGATGAACCAAGTGGCAGTAACGCCGCGCTATTATACGGTTATTACTTGGCGGCGGCACAAGGTGAAAAAATCGAACAACTACTGCGTGATACCATCATTTTGTTCGATCCAAGTTTGAATCCCGACGGCCTATCGCGTTTTGCTGAGTGGGCAAACCAGCATAAAAGCATGAACTTGGTCTCTGATCCGCAGCATCGCGAACATGTGCAAGGTATTCCACGCGGCCGCGTCAATCATTATTGGTTCGACTTAAACCGCGATTGGTTATTGCTACAACACCCAGAATCACGAGCGCGCATCGCTAACTTCCAGAAATGGAAACCGAACGTACTGACCGATTTTCATGAAATGGGTACCGACAGTACGTTCTTCTTTCAGCCGGGTATTCCAAGCCGCCGGAACCCCAATACCCCGGAAGAAAACGTGACATTGACGGCGAAGTTGGCCGACTATCATGCCGCTAAATTGGACCAAGAAGGCCGCTTATATTTTACCGAGCAAGCCTTCGATGATTTTTATGTTGGTAAAGGCTCGACCTATCCGGATGTGCAAGGTGCTATTGGTATTTTGTTCGAGCAGGCATCGAGCCGCGGCCATGCGCAAGATTCGATCAATGGTCTGTTAGAATTCCCGTTTACCATTGAAAATCAATTTATGACCTCGCTGACCACCATGTATGGTGCTCACGAAAACAAAGAGCGCTTTTTAGACTATCAGCAGCGCTTCTATCGAACTGCCCTTGAGCAGGCTAAAAAAGCTGACTTTAAAGGCTATGTGTTTGGCGACGGTACCGACCCAGCGCGTTTGCAAGGCATGCTCGATATTCTCAAACAACATGGTATTCAGGCCTACCCATTAAGCGCAGATGTGACCATCGATAAAGTCACCTATAGGGCCGCCAACAGCTACTATGTGCCGCTGGCACAGCCGCAATATACCTTGATTCGAGCGATCTTTAACAGCGATCAAAACTTCCGTGATAACACCTTCTATGATGTCTCGGGCTGGACTTTGCCAATGGCTTTCAATGTGCCATTTGCCCAGTTCAATGGCCGCTCAATTAAGTACGCTGAACAAGCCTATCAAGGTGCCCCGGTCGTTAGTACGAACGCACTACCAGCGGATGCCTACGCCTATGCCTTCAGCTGGCATGGTTATTTTGCACCGCGCGCACTCCAGCAACTGCTCAGCTCCGGTATTCATGTACGCCAAGCCGATCAGCCATTTAGCGCTCGCACAACCAATGGTGAGCAGAGCTTTGATATGGGCGCTGTCGTGGTCACCCGCGCCTATCAACAGCATGATTGGGCTGATGTGCAGCAGCAATTGAGCGCCATTGCCGCCGAAAATCAACTGACCGTGCACGCTATAACCACTGGCTTGACGCCAACAGGTATTGACCTCGGTAGCCGGGATTTACGCCCAGTTGAGCCTATTTCGGTGATGATGCTGGTGGGTAATGATGCCGACATGTACGAAGCGGGTGAAGCGTGGTACTACCTTGATCGTCACGTCGGTGTGCCGGTGAGCCTGGTCGATACCGACCGTTTCAATCGCATTGATCTGAACCGCTACAGCCACATTATCTTGGTTGACGGCAGCTATCGCTCGCTCGGTAATAACGGTGCCAACCGTCTGCAACAATGGGTCAATCAGGGCGGTGTGGTGATTGGTCAGAAAGGCGGCGCACGCTGGCTGGCTGAGAATGATATTTTGGCTGCTACCTTTGTTGCCAATGATGTCTTTGATGCTAAATTCGACACCAGCACGCTAAGCTTTGCCGACCGCGATAGTTACTACGGTCAACGCCGTGTTGCTGGCGCTATCTTTGGCCTTGATCTCGACCTTAGCCATCCATTGCTCGCTGGTTTCCCGCGCGCTACCTTGCCGATCTTTAAAGATAGTCTGTTGGCGATGGAAGTTCCCGAACAGCCATTCTTAGTCGCCGCACGCTATCAGCAGCAGCCGTTACTGAGCGGTTACGCAGCAGCGGAAAACCGTGAAGTGCTCAGCCAAAAAGCCGCTATCGTTGGGCACCGTAAGGGCCAAGGGCGCGTCATTGCCTTCACCGACGATGTCAACTTCCGCGCTTATTTCTGGGGCACGGCTAAGTTACTGAGTAATGCCATTTTTATGGCGCCCGCAGTTAGCCCAAGTGCCAATGCTGACGAAGATGCCGCTGATGCGGAAGCCGCAGCGGCTGAAGCAGCACATGCGCACTAACGGCTAACGCATCACGGTTAACTAACTACGCAACCTCGTTGCGCGGTTGATGCGGCTCGGTATATGCCAGCGTCCACGCATCAACCGCTTTCGCCCCGCGTCGCAGCAGCGCATCTGCCGCTGCTGATACCGACGCCCCAGTGGTCAACACATCATCAATCAAAGCAATGGTTAAGCCCTCAACTGAGCGGGTACAGTGCATGCTATTGGTCATGTTTTGCCAACGTTCGCCGGCCGCAGATCGATGTTGTTGCTGCCCTTGTTGTGGCAAGCGTCGCAATAGTCCTGGAGCAAATGGAGTCTGTAACATAGGTTGCAGTTGTCGCGCCAGCAACGCGGCTTGATTATAGCCCCGGCTCAACCAACGCTTGTGGGTTATAGGCATGGCGACCAGCAAATCAGGCCATTGCTGCGGCCGTAGCCGATAGCAATGCTGTACGTGCGCCGCCAATAACGGTGCCAAGATTGCCGCCAGCTCGGTAGCGCCATGAAACTTAAAGCGGTGCACCAACTGCGCCACCTCGGGCTGCCAACTCAGTGCCGCAAACCAATAGCGCCCAACCGCCAAATCGGGTTGCTGACAGCGCCAGCGCACGCAGCTTGGCGGTAAGCGTGGCATATCACGCAAACACGGCTGGCAAAAGCCGCCATGCTCGCCCACCAGCAACGTCTGCTGGCACACCCAACAGCAACCGATGGGCAACTTGGCAAAGTAATCGAACAAGGCTACCATACGCTCCTCCTTGAGCGGTGAAAGGTAGACCTATGGTAACCCCTGTGTGGCAATCCGTCAGTGGCGCTGGAACGGATCTTGTTGTACTCCATGGCTGGGGCTTAAATGCGTCTATCTGGCAGGCTGTTGCTGCGCCGCTTCAGGCTCACCGGCGGCTGCATTGTATCGACCTACCTGGCTACGGCGAATCACCATGGCCAAGCGATGTGCCCATCAGTTTTGATCAGTTAGTCGAAATAACCGCAGCAGCGCTACCTGCGCGCTGTCAATTGCTTGGTTGGTCGTTAGGTGGTTTGGTGGCTACTGCAATCGCCCTGCGCTACCCCGAGCGTGTCACTCAATTGATTACTGTGGCGTCGTCGCCCTACTTTCCTGCAGCCGAACAGTGGCCCGGCATTGACCCGCATATCCTCAATACCTTTGCGCGCCAATTAAGTGCTGACTTTAAGCGTACCGTCGAGCGCTTCCTCGCCTTGCAGTCGCTCGGCAGCCAAAACGCTAAGGCCGATGTGAAGCAAATTAAAGAGTGGCTGTTTAGTAAGCCGATGGCGAAGCCCGAAGTGCTCGATGCTGGCTTAGATATGCTATCTAGTGTGGATTTACGCGATCAATTAGCCCGTTTAAGCATGCCAATGTTGCGTATTTATGGGCGCCTTGATTCACTGGTACCGGTTGCAGTGGTGCCCTATGTAGACCAGTTAGCGCCGCACAGTACAGCGATTATATTGCCGCATTGCAGCCATGCGCCGTTTGTTAACGAACCTGAGGCGTTCTGCCAAGCGCTACTCGAGCATACGCCCGACTAGCGCTGACAGACTGGGCAATACACGGTACTGCGCTGGCCCAGACGAATTTCCTTTAACTCCGTAGCACAGGTCAGGCAGGGACGCCCGCCGCGACCATACACCATCAGTTCTTGCTTAAAATAGCCCGGCAAGCCATCAGGGTTAGTAAAGTCATTGAGGGTGGTGCCACCCTGTTCAATCGCCTGCGCCAAGGTCTGCTGGATTATCGGTGCGAGCGCTAGATAACGCTGTTTACTAACCTTGCCGGCGGCGCGTTTAGGGTGGATACCGGCTTTAAATAGCGATTCATTGGCGTAAATATTACCGACTCCAACCACCACATGATTGTCCATGATAAAGGTTTTAATCGACTGGCTTTTGCCTTGCGCTTGCTGATGTAAATAGTCGCCGTTGAAATGCTCGGTTAACGGTTCTGGGCCCAGCGTCTGCATTAACACATGATGCTGACGCGGGTCTTCGGCGCTGTACAGCCAACAGCCGAAGCGACGCGGATCATTGAAACGCAGCAGAAAGCCATTATGCAGCACCAGATCGACATGGTCATGTTTGACCACTAAAGCATCATGAGGTAATACCCGCAACGATCCCGACATACCCAAATGAATCAGCAAGTAGCCCTGGTTGGTGGTGATCACGATATATTTTGCGCGACGTTCAACGGCGCTGATAGTGGCCCCACGCAACTGCTGAATGCTGTCTGGAATAGGCCAGCGTAGGCGCTTATCACGGACAGTGACCGCGCGGATAGTTTGCCCCTGTAGGTGCGGTGCTATACCGCGACAGCTGACTTCAACTTCAGGTAACTCTGGCATACGGACTCACTCATAGGATGCTTGTTTTACACATCATTCTACCCTATATTCGCGCACACTAGCGATGAGGATCAGTGGCACTATGCAGACCACCCAATTAACGCCACAACTCGACCATTTGGTGCAACACGGCTACGTGATTGTGCCCGACTTTTTAAGCGCCGACAGCACCGCGCAGCTGTATCAATACGCCCAACAATTAGCCCATCACGACTGGCAACAAGCTGGTATTGGCCGAGCCGATCAATACACCACCAACACCGCCGTCCGGCAAGATAAAATCCGCTGGCTCAGTCGCGATTACAGTGCTGAAGCCAGCTATTTGGCGGTGATGGACGAGTTGCGATTACTGATCAACTACGAATTATTTATGGGGCTATTTGACTATGAATGTCACCTCGCCCACTACCCACCTGGGGCGTTTTATCGCAAGCACGTAGATGCCTTCAAAGGCCGAAGTAACCGTATTCTCACCAGTGTGTTGTATTTGAACCCAGACTGGCAGCCCAATGATGGGGGGGAGTTAGTGATTTACGCGAGTGATGGCAGCGTGCTCGAAACGGTGCTGCCTGAGGCCAGTAAGTTGGTGCTATTTCTGAGCGAAACCTTTATTCACGAGGTGCTGCCTGGGCAGCGTGATCGCTTTAGTATCACCGGCTGGTTTCGCCATAACAACAGTATCGGTGGCGTAGTCGACCCCAGCCGTTAATTGATTTCTTTCGCGCCCCAATGCGGAAAGCGCCGCCGTATCCAGCGATTTAACCAGCGCTCAAGCGCCGATGCCTGCACCACAGCAGCGCTGCTAGTCATCAACGGCTGCTCAATCATGCCAGCACCAACGGTGGCATGGGTAACCCGATCAATGATGATAAATGCACCCGTTTTGCGGTTTATCGGGTACTTGTCGAAGACCACCGGCTCTTGCACGCTGATATCCAGCAGGCCTATTTCATTGAGCTCTAGCCGCTCAGCAGGCAGTTCGTTCAGGCTATTGACATCAACGCGATAGTGAATCATCTCGACTTCACCACTGGTTAATTTGCTGCCGAGCTTAATGTAGTAACTTCGCTGTATTTCCAAGGGTTGCTCATGCATCCACACCACCTTAGCACGGAAATTACTGGCGCTATGCGGCAAGGCGTTCTTTTTCACAATCATGTCACCACGGCTAATATCAATAGCATCATTGAGTGTCAGCGTGATAGCTTGCGGCGCTTGCGCCTGGGCTAAAGACCCATCAAAGGTAACAATCTCTTTGACGGTGGAAATTTTACCACTGGGCATCACCCGAATCGTTTCACCCACCTGAATTTGCCCAGAACTGATGCTACCGGCGTAACCACGAAAATCAGCGTTGGGGCGGTTGACATACTGCACCTGAAAGCGAAAATCATCATGCTCTGCAGCGCTACTAATGCTGATAGTTTCTAGGTAGTCCATCAAGGTGCGGCCACGGAACCAGTCCATAGCGCTGCTGCGGGTGACAATATTGTCGCCAGCCAGTGCCGAAATCGGCACAAAATAGATATCTGGGCTGTTCAATTGCCCGGCTAATTTCAGGTAGTCGTCTTGAATCGCTTTATAGACCTGCTGGCTATAACCCACTAAGTCCATTTTATTGACCGCTACAATCACATGCTGAATGCCCAGCAAGCTGACAATATAACTATGCCGGCGGGTTTGGGTTTGCACGCCACGGCTCGCATCTATCAAGATAATGGCCAGATCACAGGTGCTCGCGCCGGTGGCCATATTACGGGTGTACTGCTCGTGGCCGGGAGTATCGGCAATAATAAATTTACGCTTGTCGGTGCTGAAATAACGATAGGCTACGTCAATGGTAATGCCTTGTTCGCGTTCCGCTTGTAAGCCGTCAACCAGTAGCGATAAATCAAGCTCATTACTGGCGCCCTTGCTGGCTTGCTGAATGGCGGCCAATTGATCCTCATAGATCAGTTTACTATCATGCAGTAGTCGACCAATCAGCGTACTCTTACCATCATCTACACTGCCACAGGTAATAAAGCGCACCAGCTCTTTGTTCTCGTGCTGTTCTAGGTAGCGCAAAATATCCTGCTCAATCAACGGCGACGCGTGGCTCATGTCAGAAATACCCTTCTATTTTCTTTTTCTCCATGGAACCTGAACTATCATGGTCAATGGCACGGCCTTGGCGCTCTGAGGTGGTGGTAAGTAACATTTCTTGGATAATTTCTGGCAGTGTTGCCGCCGTCGATTCAATGGCTCCTGTGAGTGGGTAGCAACCGAGGGTGCGAAAGCGAATTGACTTCAGCTGCGGTGTCTCACCCGGCTGCAATGGCATACGCTGGTCATCGACCATAATCAGTTGGCCATTACGCTCTACCACTGGCCGTGGCTTGGCCAAATACAGGTCGGGAATAGCGATATGTTCACTGTAAATATATTGCCAGATATCTAGCTCGGTCCAATTACTCAATGGAAACACGCGGATACTCTCGCCTTTATGTACTTTACCGTTGTAGATATTCCATAATTCTGGGCGTTGATTTTTCGGGTCCCAGCGGTGTTTGGTATCACGAAAACTGAACACTCGCTCTTTCGCCCGCGACTTTTCTTCATCACGACGCGCGCCGCCAAAAGCCGCATCAAATTGATAGGTATTCAGCGCCTGTTTGAGCGCCTGGGTTTTCATAATATCGGTATGCACAGCGCTGCCGTGGGTAAACGGATTAATGCCTTGCTTGAGACCGTCGGGATTGGTGTGGGTCAACAATTGCAGACCGTGTTGCGCGGCAATGCGATCACGAAAGGCGATCATTTCGCGGAATTTCCAGGTGGTATCAATGTGCAGCAGTGGGAATGGCAGCGCTGCTGGGGCAAAGGCTTTACGAGCCAAATGCAGCAGTACCGAACTGTCTTTACCGACCGAATATAGCATCACCGGGCGCTGAAATTCGGCTGCGACTTCACGGAAGATGTGAATCGATTCGGCTTCCAGTTGTTTTAAATGAGTCAGCTTTGGCGCCATGGCTTGTTCGTTCTACTAGAGAGTGCAATGCGTCTAGCTTAGCGGTTCTGCCCAGCGAGGGGAAGCGGCAGCGCTTATTTGCCAGTGAAATGCTGTTAGCGAATAAACCCCTGCTGGTGCAGATAGTCGATCACCTGCTGTGCTGCTTGCTCACTGCTGAGCGTCATAGTGTCGAGCTGCAATTCTGGCGCCAGCGGCGGCTCATAAGGTGAACTAATACCGGTAAAGTCGCTGATATCGCCGCGCCGTGCACGTTGATACAGCCCCTTGCTGTCGCGCTGTTCACAGACCGCCAAAGAAGCGTCGACAAA
This sequence comes from uncultured Pseudomonas sp., assembly GCA_964464575.1. Classification (GTDB taxonomy): domain Bacteria; phylum Pseudomonadota; class Gammaproteobacteria; order Enterobacterales; family Alteromonadaceae; genus Pseudidiomarina. The sequence continues at coordinate 22,586 of CAYXGO010000001.1, forward strand.
GACTTCAACAAAGCGCCCCTGTGGCAGCCGTTGTCGCACCGCATCACGGTCAGAACGTAACGGGCTTACGGCAGCAACTAACACGATTAAGCCGGCATCGATGAAGAGCTGACACAGCTCACCGATACGACGGCAATTTTCACTGCGATCAGCCACACTGAAGGTCAAATCGCGATTGAGGCCATGGCGAAGATTATCACCGTCTATGATATAGCTGTGATGCTGGCGCTGCAGTAACAGCTGATCGACCGCGTTAGCAAGGGTCGATTTACCGGCACCACTGAGGCCGGTAAACCATATCACCAAGGGCTGCTGGTGCTTTTGCTGGGCGCGCTGTTCGGCGCTTACGTGATGGGTATGCCAGACAATGCTTGCGGTCATTGCCGATTCCTTTTATCAGCCTTTGATTGACTTATCATAACGAGGATTTTGCCAGATAACAGCAACAAAAAAGCCAGTTGCTAAGAACTGGCTTTTTCGGTACGAGCTGATTAAAAAGCGAATCAATTACTTGATTTTAGCTTCTTTGAAAATCACGTGCTTACGAACAACTGGATCGAATTTTTTGATTTCCATTTTTTCAGGCATAGTACGTTTGTTTTTGTCGGTGGTGTAGAAGAAACCAGTACCGGCAGAAGAAACTAAACGGATCTTATCGCGCATGGTCTAACTCCTTACACTTTAACGCCGCTGGCGCGCAAATCTGCAAGCACAGCGTCGATACCATTTTTATCGATAATGCGCATTGCTTTGGTAGAAATACGCAGCTTAACCCAACGCTTTTCTGATTCTACCCAGAAGCGGTGAGACTGAAGGTTCGGCAGGAAACGACGCTTGGTCGCGTTGTTTGCGTGCGAACGGTTGTTACCTGTTACTGGGCCTTTGCCTGTAACTTGACATACTCGTGACATCGTTTTTTACTCCAAAATTGCTTCAAGCTCGCCTGTCGCCCATCGCGGCCTTGCCTTGAATCCGAGGGCGCATTTTATACAGCAAATCGGCCCAGCAATCAAGTGATCGCGGCTTTTTTTTGATCTTTTCTGATCATTCTGTTCATCAAGGTATACAGCCGCGCTACTTTACTCGAAAGCGCACAAAAGCGCTAGTATTTCTATAGCAATCCCCGTTCAGCAAAGGATACCGGGTGACCGGATCCAATCACAAAATGATCCAGCAAGGCCACATCGATCAGCCCCAGTGCGCGTTTTAAGCGCTCGGTGACGCGTTGATCGGCCTGGCTTGGTTCGGCCACTCCCGACGGATGATTATGTGCCAAGATCACTGCTGCGGCATTGTACTGCATCACCAGTTTAATGATTTCGCGCGGGTACACTGGGGCGGCATTAATGGTGCCATGAAATAACTCCACGTATTTCAATAAACGATGCTGACTATCAAGCAGTAACACCACAAACACTTCACGTTCTTGGTGGCGTAATTGTGCGGTCAGATAGTCGCGTACCATGGACGGCTGGGTAAAGCCATCAGCGCGGCGCAATTGCCAAGCCAAATAGCGCCGTGAGATTTCCATCACCACCTGTAACTGCATCACCCGGGCTGGACCCATGCCTGGTTGTTCCAGCAAGGCTGAGGCGGGTGCCGCGAGCATACCACCGATACCATCAAAGGCGGCTAGCAAGTCGCGGGCATAGGTCACGACATCTTTGCCGCGCATACCGGTGCCCAGTAAAATAGCAACGAGTTCGGCATCGGATAGCGTCGCCACCCCTAATTCAGCCATTTTCTCGCGCGGCCTTTCCTGTTGTGGCCATTGGGTTACTGTAGTC
>CAYXGO010000001.1:24382-45809 GCA_964464575.1 uncultured Pseudomonas sp.
ATGTTGCTCTCCCTGCATCCATTGCTGACATAGCGGGCAAAAAAAAGCCACCGACCGGTGGCTTATTTAGCGCGCTGGTTTGCACCAGTATACTAGTTTTGTACAGGGGTTAGCATTTGCCCTTGATAGTACTGCATGAACTCTTGTGCATCTTCACGATCTTGCTCAAGTTGCTTCAGCGAGCGACAGCTGCGCTTTTTGAAGTTCGTACCCACAGTTTGTTCGCTACGACAGATATGTGTGACTTCTCCTGCCGCATTTAAAGTCCGAGAATAACCGTCCTCTAATTGCTCTTCTGTCGTGCTTGAACAGCCTGCTAACAGCAGAACTGCACTGACTATTCCAATAGTTGCTTTCATAGTTTCGTCCTAATTGATTTAAGCACCTCTACCATACTTGTACTTTTAGATCGATGCCAGCATTAATATGTAACAAAACACTAACATTCCTTTTTTCCAAGCCTGTGCTATCTTAAGCAACGACTAAAAATGTAAGGACTTACTATGAGTGTATGTCAGGCCCAACCCTTACTTAATCGAAAAATCGTGATTGGTGTAAGTGGTGGTATAGCGGCTTATAAAATTCCAGAGTTGGTACGTCGCTTAAAAGATTGGGGCGCCGATGTTCGTTGCGTGATGACGCAAGGTGGACAAGCCTTTATTACCCCCTTAACCCTACAAGCGGTGTCGGGTAACCCGGTCCATCATGACTTGCTTGACCCGAGCGCAGAAGCAGCTATGGGCCATATTGAATTGGCCAAATGGGCCGATCTGATCCTGATCGCCCCAGCGAGCGCCAATACCCTCGCCCAGTTAGCCCATGGTCATGCCGGCGACCTGCTGACCACCATTTGTTTGGCCACTGCAGCACCGTTGCTGGTCGCGCCAGCAATGAATCAACAAATGTGGGCACATGCCGCGGTGCAAGCTAACTGCGCCACACTACGCAGCCGTGGTGTAGAAATCATTGCGCCGGATAGTGGCAGCCAAGCCTGTGGCGACGTCGGTGCTGGCCGCATGCCAGAACCACTGGCTTTACGTGATGCGATTGCTACAGCGTTAACGCCACTGGCCCCAGTGCTAAACGGTAAGCATGTGATGATCACCGCCGGGCCTACCCGTGAAGCCATCGACCCAGTGCGTTATCTCAGCAACCATAGTTCGGGCAAAATGGGTTTTGCCTTGGCGGCCGCTGCCCAGCAACTCGGTGCCACGGTGACTCTGGTGGCAGGTCCTTGCCAGTTACCTACGCCGCCGCAGGTTAAGCGCATTGATGTGGTATCGGCCACAGATATGTTGGCAGCCGTTGAACAGCATGTTGACGCGGCCGATATTTTCATCGGTTGTGCTGCCGTTGCTGATTATCGGCCACGCCAGGTTGGCGCTGACAAAATTAAAAAGCACCATGACCAGATGCACATTGAGCTGATCAAGAACCCGGATATTTTAGCCACCGTCGCGGCACGTAAAAATGCGCCATTCACCATTGGTTTTGCTGCCGAAACACAGCAGCTAGAGCACTATGCCACCGGTAAACTCAAGGCTAAAAAACTCGCCTTAATTGCTGCCAACAATGTCAGCGATAGCAGCATTGGCTTTCATAGTGATGACAATGCCATACAATTATTTTGGCACGACGCAGCCGGAAAATTACAACAACGCACCTTAGAGAAAGCCAGCAAGTCTGCTATTGCTATCGCTATGTTGCAGCACGCCGCAAGCTTAATGGCGGCCTCTTCTTCTCAACCATAAGGAGTTTTGCGTGGTCGCGAAACAAGATAAAAAACAGCAAATTCTCGGCGCCTTAGCTGCCATGTTGGAAACCAGCCCAGGGCAACGAATCACCACCGCGCGCTTGGCCGCTGAACTCGGTGTATCTGAGGCCGCGTTGTACCGTCATTTCCCATCCAAAGCGCGGATGTTTGAGGGCTTAATTGAGTTCACCGAAAGCGCAATTTTAGCCAACATCAATCAAATCATGGAGCGCGAGAAAGATACCTTGGTACGCTGCGAACTGATGCTGCGGGTGCTGCTCACCTTCGTTGAACGCAATCCCGGCATTACCCGTGTGCTCACCGGCGATGCGTTACTTGGTGAGCATGAGCGGTTACGCAGCCGTGTGGGTGGGCTGTTCGATAAAATAGAAGCCAATATCAAACAAGCGCTGCGCGAACGACGCTTGCGTGAACAGGTACAAACCAGTGTTGATGAAGGTTTGCTGGCCAATCTGTTAATGGCTTATGCCGAAGGTAAAATTGCCCAGTTTGTGCGCTCAGAGTTTAAGCGTGCACCCACCGAGCACTTTGCTGAACAATGGCAGGTTATGGCTCGCCAATTACTGGCGTGATCGGTGTATTGGCTGGGCTCGCAACGGTTTCTGAAGTTCGTGCCCGGCTGAGCAAGTTCATCGCTGCTTGTTGCGGGGTGGTATCGCCATACAGCACGTTGTACATCTGCTCACAAATCGGCATTTCCACACCGTGGCGTTTTGCTAACGCCAATACTTCACGAGTGTTGCGATAGCCTTCCACGGCTTGGCCAATTTCTTTCATGGCTTGCTGTACACTTTTTCCCTGACCCAGCGCCAAACCTAAACGTCGGTTGCGCGATTGGTTGTCGGTACAGGTTAAAATCAAGTCACCTAGCCCAGCCATACCGGTAAAGGTTTCTGGCCGCGCGCCTAACTTCAGCCCTAACCGTGTCATTTCGGCTAAACCGCGGGTAATGAGTGCCGTGCGGGCGTTGGCGCCAAAACCAATACCATCAGCCATACCGGCGCCAATGGCAATCACGTTTTTGATCGCGCCGCCGAGCTGCACGCCAATGAAATCATCGTTGGTATACACCCGGAAGCTTTTATCGCAATGCAGTAATTCCGATAAATCATCGACAAAGCTTGGTTCGGTTGACGACATAGAAATAGCGGTCGGCAAGCCTTTGGCCATTTCCATGGCAAAGGTTGGCCCCGACAACACCGCTAAGGCATGCTCGGTACCCAGAATTTCTTCCGCCACTTCAAATAACAAGCGCCCTGTTTCTGGCTCGAGCCCTTTACTGGCCCAAGCGATACGAGCGTCCGCTGGAATATGCGGTTTGATATCCTGCAGCAATTGTTTGAAGGCGCTGCTTGGCACCACCACCACAATGTTGCGAGCATCTTTCACCGCGTCCACCAAGTCATCGGTGACGGTTAAGGTATCAGGGAATAGTACGCCGGGTAGGTAACGGGCATTCTGCCGATGTGCCGCCATAGCAGCAATTTGGTCGCTATCACGACCCCACAAACAGGTCGGCGTGCCCCGTCTGGCAAAGCAAAGTGCTAGGGCGGTTCCATAAGAACCGGCGCCTAGCACGGTGACTTGCGTGTTACGCATAAGCGGCGTAGAGAGCTGGTTGCTTAGGCGTCAAGCTTAGCAGCTTCAGCTTGTTGTTGTGCACGCTGTTGCAAATGCTGAGCATACACAGCGTCAAAGTTAACCGGCGCTAAGTTCAATTGCGGGAAGCTGGCACGGCTTACTAAGCTAGCAAGACACTCACGCGCATATGGGAACAAGATGTTCGGGCAGAATGCACCTAACAACTGCGCCACTTGCGCTGGCTCTAAGCTATCTGAAATGGTAAAGATACCGGCTTGATGAACTTCGGCCAGGAAAGCCACGTCGTCACCAATTTTGTTGGTAGCAGTCACTTTCAAGACAACTTCGTACACGTTATCTTCAATTTTGGTGTTTTTGACGTTGAGGTCTAAACCCAACTCTGGCTGCCACTCTTTACGGAAGATACTTGGCACGTTAGGTGCTTCGAAGGATACATCCTTGGTGTAGATGCGTTGAATTGCGAATGCTTGTTGCTGTGGTTGTGCGTTTGCTTCTGCAGCGCCGTTTACTTGCTGTTCGTCAGCCATGCTCATACTTCCTATAGATAAATTAAAATTAAAAATGGGTGTGGCCTAAAGCCTTTGGTTATTTCTTAACCAATGGAAAACTAGCACCTTGCCAAGCTGAAATACCGCCTTGCAGGACCGCCACTTTTTCAAAACCAGCTTTGCTCAACGCAGTTGCAGACGCTTTGGCCGTCATTCCGGTTGCACATACCACAACAATGGGGGCTGATTTATACTTCTCAAGTGCGTTGGTGTCATTTTTCCGGATCCGCTCAGCAGTGATATTGAGGGCGCCAGAAATGTGCCCCTTACGAAACTCATCGATTGAGCGAATATCAACAAACACGCCATTGTTGCGGTCGACCGCCAAGGTGGCTTGCTGCGGTTGCAGTAATTGCACTGGCGACAGCTTCGCTTGAATGGTGGTGACAATGATTGCAAGCAGTAACACCACCCACAAAATACTCATAAAATAGTGGTCGGCGGCGAAAGCGAGGATTTGCTCCATCGATGAATAACTCCAGCTGAAAAAATCACGCAGAAGAGTATACCTGCTGCAATCGCCAATACCAGCAAAATTTGGCGGCATTTCGGTCCGACAACGGGTGCGTTAACAGCGAAAATCACATAAAATGGTGACCTAATTTGATGCTTTGTTGAGCGCTGAGGATGTCATGGCTAAATCTCACACCCCATTAGCACTACTGATTTTGGATGGCTGGGGCTATCGCGAAGAAACTCAAGACAACGCCATTGCGGCGGCCAACACTCCAACTATGGACGCACTGTGGGCACGTTACCCGCGCACCTTGGTTGACGGCTCAGGCATGGCCGTTGGCTTGCCGGACGGGCAAATGGGTAATTCAGAAGTAGGACATGTCAACTTAGGCGCAGGCCGTATTGTCTATCAAGACTTCACCCGCATCAGCAAAGCCATTGCTGATGGCGACTTTTACACCAACTCAGCACTCACCAAAGCGGTCGACGACGCCATTTTAAACGGTGGTGCAGTACATATTATGGGCTTGTTATCGCCAGGTGGCGTGCATAGCCACGAAGACCATATCGTGGCGATGATTGAATTGGCGGCACAACGCGGCGCTAGCCAAATCTACTTGCATGCCTTCCTGGATGGCCGCGATACCCCGCCACGTTCAGCACTTGCCTCAATTGAGCGCTGCGAAGCCACGTTTAATCGCCTTGGTGTGGGTCGCTTTGCCTCCGTATGTGGCCGTTACTTTGCTATGGACCGTGATAAACGCTGGGACCGCGTTGAACAAGCCTGGCGCTTATTGGTGGATGCCGACGCGGCGCACAATGCTGAGAGTGCTAGTAGCGCCCTGCAGCAGGCTTACCAACGCGATGAAAGCGATGAATTTGTCAAACCGACATTGATCGCCGGTGGTGCGCCGATTGTCGATGGCGATAGCGTGGTATTTATGAACTTTCGCGCCGACCGCGCGCGCGAAATCAGCCAAGCCTTTTTACATCGCGACTTTAGCGGCTTTGAACGGCAACGGCAGCCAGCGTTGGCGCACTATGTAATGCTGACCGAGTATTCCACCGATTTAATCGGTGCTATTGCCTACCCGACTGAGAACCTCAATAACGTATTAGGTGATTGGCTGGCACAGCATGACTACAGTCAATTACGCATTGCCGAGACCGAAAAATATGCCCACGTCACCTTTTTCTTCAGCGGTGGCCGCGAGCAGCTGTTTGACGGTGAAGAACGTATTTTGGTGCCATCACCCAATGTCGCTACCTATGACTTACAGCCAGAAATGAGCGCCGAGCAAGTGACCGATGCGCTGGTGGATTCTATTCTAGCGCGCCGTCACGACGTGATTATTTGTAACTATGCCAACGGCGATATGGTCGGCCATACCGGCAATTTTGCCGCAGCAGTTAAAGCCATTGAAGCGGTCGATCAGTGTGTTGGCCGCGTCGTTGCTGCGTTGCAGCAAGTGGGCGGTGAATGTTTGATTACCGCCGATCACGGTAATGCCGAGCAAATGCACGACCATAGCACCGGTCAATCGCATACTGCGCATACCTGTGAGCTGGTGCCATTTATTTATGTCGGCCGCGAGGCGCAAGTACGTGATGGTGCGCGCTTGTCTGATGTAGCGCCTACCATGCTGCACTTACTGGGCTTACCGCAGCCGCCAGAAATGACTGGCTCGCCTATTATGGTTGTGAAGTAGCCCATGCGCACTGTGGCGCTGTCACTGCTAGTCTGTGCACTGCTGGTGCAGCCAGGTGTTGCCCTGGCACAAACGCCCAGCAGTGCCGAACAGGCAGCCACTGAAGCGCAACTGAAAGCCATCGCCGATGCACTGAAGCAGCGCGAAGCTGCAATGGGCGAGCGTAATCAGCAACTGACCTTGACCGAACGCGAATTACAGCAGTTGGAGCGGCAAATCAGTACCGTGGCGGCTGAACTCAACGGCACCGAACAGCAGTTACGTAGCAGCCGCAGTAAGCTCACCGAATTGGCCCAGCAGCAGTTGGTTTTAGAGCAGCAACAGCAGCAACAAGTGGCGCTTTTAGCGCAGCAGTTAGACCGTGCCTATCGCATCGGCCAGCATGATTTTCTCAAGCTCATTTTAAACCAAGAAGACCCCGCCAAACTTGAGCGTATGCTCGGCTACTACGGCTATTTTAACCGCGCTCGTATGGCCGAACTACAGGCCTTACAAACCATCGAGCAAGAGCTCGAGACGGTACGCACACAGACTACCGAACAACAGCAACAACTCGAACAACAACTGGCCACACAGCGCCGCCAACAAGGCGTGCTGCAAGAACAGCAACGTGAACAAAAAGCGCTAATCACCCGCCTGCAACGGGAACAATCGGCCGATCAGCAGCAGATCGAAAAGCTACGCCGCGATCAAGAAGAATTAGAACAGGTGTTAGCGGCTATTATTGCTGCCTTGCGCGATGAACCACGCTTGGTCGGTTTAAGCGCGTTGAAAGGCCGTTTAGGCTGGCCGGTACAAGGTCGGGTGCAACGATTATTTGGCACCCAACGCAGCAGTGGCGTCAGCTGGAAAGGCGTGATGATTGAAGCTGCGGCTGGAACTCCCATCACGGCGATTGCCGACGGGCGTATTTTATTCGCCAATTGGATGCGCGGCTTTGGCTTACTCCTTGTGGTTGATCATGGTGATGGTTACCTTACCCTCTACGGTCACACCCAAACGGTGATCCCAGCGGTTGGCGCCACGGTGCGCAAAGGCGATACCATTGCTTTAGTCGGACAAAGCGGCGGGCAAACCGCACCGGCGTTGTACTTTGAAATACGCGTCAATGGCAATGCTGTAAACCCTACCCAGTGGGTGCGTTAATGGTGCGTTGGCTGCTTTTACTTATTGCCTTGCATAGCCTACCGACCACCGCCAACAGTATTCGTATTGCCGTAGTCATTGATGATCTCGGCAATAGCCAACAGCATCAACGATTTGCCAGCTTACCGGGCCCGCTTACCCTGGCTGTGCTGCCGCACACCCCCTATGCTGAGAGCATTGCTACCGCAGCCCAAGCGCAGCACGAAATTATTGTACATATGCCAATGCAGCCGCGCGGTAGCGCTGATGCCGGTTCCGGCATGCTATCAAGCGGCCATAACCAACCAGAACTATTAGCAACCCTTGATGCTGCGCTTGCCACCGTGCCTTTTGCCCGTGGTATCAACAACCATATGGGCAGCGCTCTAACAGCTGATAGCACCGCCATGTTCTGGCTCATGGCTGGGCTTGCCGAGCGCGGTTTGTATTTTTTAGACAGCCGCACCCATGCCGATACGGTGGCAGAGACTGCCGCTGATCAATTGGGATTACCGGTGGCGCGGCGCCATGTGTTCTTAGATAACGAGGCCACCACTGAAGGGCTCAATGTGGCGTGGGCGGAGCTTCTCAAACACGCTCAGCAACAGGGCTTTGCCATTGCTATTGGCCATCCACACGAGGCCACATACCAATTACTTAAGCGCGAGTTACCGCGCTTAAGTGAACAACAGATTGAATTGGTGAAGGTATCAGCGCTGCTGCGCTGATTAGGCCATAGCGTTGCGGAGTTTCTTCATGGCGTTGGCTTCGAGCTGACGGACGCGCTCAGCAGACACCTGATATTTGTCGGCGAGATCTTGCAAGGTGGTCTTGCTATTGTCGTCTAACCAGCGCGACCGCAAGATATCTTGGCTACGCTCATCGAGGGTATTGATGGCAGCAAACAAGCGCTGCTGGGTTTGTACTTCCCACTGCTCGTTTTCGATTTCTTCGGCCAAGTCAGAACGCTTGTCTTCAAGGTACTGGGCTGGCGAATAATTGTTGCTATCACGGCTATCGTCGTCGTCCGAACTGAGCTCAAAGGCTTGATCGTACGAGCTCATTCGCGCTTCCATTTCTAGCACGTCTGAGGTACTGACACCGAGGGTTTCGGCCACAGTGTTGACTTCTTCTGGGGTGAACCAGCCTAAGCGTGACTTCATTTTGCGTAAGTTAAAGAATAACTTGCGCTGCGCTTTGGTGGTGGCAATTTTGACCATGCGCCAGTTTTTCAGCACATACTCATGAATTTCTGCTTTGATCCAATGTACTGCGAATGATACTAGCCGCACGCCCATGCTTGGGTCGAAGCGACGCACCGCTTTCATTAAACCAATATTACCTTCTTGAATGAGGTCTGCTTGCGGTAAACCGTAACCTGAATAACTGCGTGCAACATGCACCACGAAGCGCAGGTGTGACATGATCAGCTGGCGGGCAGCTTCTAAGTCATCCTGTTCCACTAAACGTTCGGCGAGCTCGCGCTCTTGTTCGGCAGTCAACATTGGAATGCGATTGACTGACTGCACGTACGCTTCAATGCTACCGCTACTTTGCGGTAGTGCTAAGGCCATACTGGTCATTTCAGTGCTCATTCAACAACATCCTCTTCTACTGTGCGCTGAGTTTCAGCAACACACATCAGACCAGTTCCGGCCTGAAAAGTTCCCTTATTCTAGCAAAATTGACGCTGCTGACAACGTTTGATCATGCTGATCGTAGTGATCATATGGGGACAAATTATTGCGGTTCAATGGCGGCAACATGTTTTCTTACCGCTAAATAAGAACCCAGCAAACCTAAGCCAATTGCCAGCAACCACAATACCATCATTTCGTTCAAAGTCAGCCCTTGCAGGCTGAACTGACTCTCATACAGCTGACTGATATTCCGCACCGCGTTATCAAGCCACCATATCAGTACGGCTGTTGCCAACCAAGCGATCAAGCCACCGACAATGCCGTACCACACACCGGTGTACATAAACGGCCGCTGAATATAGCTATCGGTCGCGCCCACCAGCTTCATTACCATGATCTCATCGCGCTTGCTGCTAATATTGAGCCGTATGGTATTACCCACAATCAGCACCACCGATACGCACAGCAACAGGGCTAAGGCTAAAAAGCCATCGCGCACCAACTGAATGAGCGCCTCAAACTTCTCCAGCCAGGCGACATCGAGCCGCGCTTCTTCAACTTCGCGTTCTTGCTGCAAGCTGGCCAGTAATTGCCGCGATGCGGCAGGCGAGCGCTGATCTGCCGCCGGTGTCACTAACAACACATCGGGCAACGGGTTTTCGCTGAGCGAATTCAACGCGTCACCAAACCCTGAGGCTTCACGAAATTCAGCCAAGCCGGTGTCACGGTCTATCCACGTGACATTGTCAATCGCCGCCGACAAGCTCAAACGCTTCGTAAACGTAGCAACTTCTTGCGCCGATAAATCTTTGCGCAAAAATAGCGTGATTTCTGATGCCTGCTGCCAGTTAGCACCGACATTGTCGGTATTTTTCACCACCACATATAAGGTTGCTGGCAGGGTTAGGCTCAATCCTAATACCGCCATGGTCATCATGCTGGCAAAGGGGTAGCGCACTAATTCACCCAAACTAGCCACAGCTTGTTGGGCATTATGCACCCAGAACATGACAAAACGACGAAAGCCCGAAATTTTAACCTGCTGAGCACCCTGATTGCGTGAACGGAACAATAAACTCATCGTTAATTCTCCGCCAAACCGTCGTTGATCATACGACCATCTTTCAAACTCAAGGTGCGGTAGCGTAACCGCGAAATCAGCCCCAAATCATGGGTTGCAATAAGCACAGAAGTACCCAGGCGGTTAAAGTCCTCGAACAAGCGAATGATTTCTAACGATAGCTTAGGGTCGAGGTTGCCGGTGGGTTCGTCGGCTAACAGTAACGGCGGCTTATTGACGATAGCGCGGGCGATACCAACACGTTGCTGTTCACCGCCCGAGAGCATCATTGGGTAGTGCCGTAATTTGTCACCAAGGCCAACTTTTTCTAGCGCAGCGGATACCCGTTTACGCGCCTCCTGCATGCTGTAGCCTTCAATCAGCAGTGGTAACGCCACGTTATCGAGGATGGTTTTGTCCATCAATAAGCGGTGGTCTTGAAAAATCATGCCAATATCACGGCGCACGTAGGGAATTTCGCGGCGGCCAATTTTGCGCAAGTCATGACCATTGATCATCACTCGCCCAGCGGTTGGCCGTTCCATCATACTAATGAGCCGCAACAAGGTACTCTTGCCAGCACCCGAGTGGCCGGTGAGAAACACCATTTCACCCGGTTCAACGTGAAAACTAACCTGGTTCAGGGCTTGAAAGCCGCCGGGGTAGGTTTTACTGACCTGCTCAAATTTAATCATGGACCAGCCTGTTCCTCGGTCTCGCTCGCGCGTTGAAACAATGCATCAACGAAATTCTGCGCCACAAACGGGCGCAAATCATCAATGCCTTCACCGACACCAATATAGCGGATCGGAATGGCAAATTGATCGGCAATGGCAAAAATAACCCCACCTTTGGCGGTGCCATCCAGTTTGGTCAGGGTAATACCGCTCACGCCCACCGCCTCGGTGAATAATTTAGCTTGGCTGATGGCATTTTGGCCGGTACCGGCATCGAGGGTAAGCATCACTTCATGGGGTGCCTGCGGGTCGAGCTTCTGCATCACCCGTACCACTTTTTTCAGTTCGTCCATCAGGTGCGCTTTGTTCTGCAGCCGGCCTGCGGTATCGGCAATTAACACGTCCACGCCACGGGCTTTAGCCGCTTCTAGCGCATCATAAATCACCGATGCGCTGTCGGCACCGGTATGTTGTGCCACCACCGGAATATTATTGCGTTCGCCCCACACTTGTAACTGCTCAACTGCGGCGGCACGGAAGGTATCGCCAGCCGCTAACATCACCGATTTGCCCTGCTGACGGAATTGCTGTGCGAGCTTACCAATGGTAGTGGTTTTACCGACACCATTCACGCCTACCATTAAAATTACGAACGGGCCTTTTCGCTCCGCTGGAATAGTCAACGGCGTGGCCACCGGGGTTAAGATCTCGGTCAGTTGCTGTTGCAGCAGTTGATACAGGGCTTCGCCATCTTGCAGTTGCCGACGGTCAGCTTGTTCGGTTAAACGCTGGACAATACGGGTCGTGGTGGGCACACCCAGATCCGCCATCAGCAACTGAGTTTCCAGCTCCTCAAACAGCTCATCGTCAATTTTTTTGCCGTTGAAAATACCCCATAGCCCATCGCCAATGGCGCTGGAGGTTTTTTTCAAACTCTCGCGCAGACGTTTCCACAGGCTCGGTTTCTGCTGATAGCTATCTGCTTGTTTAGCCCGCGATTCGGCCGTTACTTGCGCGCAAATCTCTGCTGCATCGGGCGCGACCACTTCCGCCACCGAAGGTTGTGCTGGGGCGTCTGGTTGCTGCGCCGCTGGCTGGTTTTTACGGAACAACGAAAACAATCCTTTAGCCATGCCGGTTTTACCTTTGAAGTTCACTACACCTAGGGTTTACACTATGCGCAGAGTTTACCATGAGATGACCCGAAAGGCGTACTGTAGCATGCCGCGAAGTGCACACAAACAAAACCGCAGCCAGCCGCAAGCCAGTGGCGAACTGCGCATTATTGGTGGCCAATTACGTGGCCGCAAGCTGAGCGTGGCTGATGTACCGGGGCTGCGCCCAACCACCGACCGCGTGCGTGAAACCTTGTTTAATTGGTTGCAGTTTGAGTTGCAGGGGCAACGCTGTCTGGATTTGTTTGCCGGCAGTGGCGCCCTGGGTTTTGAAGCACTATCACGCGGTGCCGATTTGGTGTTGATGATTGAAAAGGATACTAAGGCCGCTCGGCTGTTAAGCCAACATGCGCAGACCTTGAATGCGGCTAGCCACGGCAGCGCCTTAGTGCAGCCCGGCGATGCGCTGCAATTTTTACGCCAACACCCGGCGGCGCCATTTGATGTGGTGTTTATTGACCCGCCGTTTCGGATGGGCCTAGCCGAGCATTGCTGTCAATTACTAGAGCAATACCGCTGGTTGCATACCGGCAGCTGGGTGTATGTAGAAACCGAACAGGAATGGCAAGGCCAGGTACCGGCGCACTGGCGCTTGCATCGCGATAAAAACGCCGGCCAAGTGAGCTATCAACTTTATCAGATTGAGGAATCAGTATGACGGCAGCTATTTGGCTTGGGCGGGCATTATTTGCCTTGGTGTGGGGTGCCATGTTGGCGAATTTGGTGTGGCCATTTCCCGGCAAAGGCTATGCTTTATTCTTAATTCTGCTGCTGATCTTAGTGGCTGTGCATCTGCTGCAATTACTGATGTTCCGCACCGTTTACGCCAGCCAGCTGCAATGGCGCAGCGGTGATTCGTGGCAAATCATCGCCTTTGGTGTGGTCGGCTGGATGGCCATTTTGCAGGCCCAGCCGCAGCGCCAAAACGGTCGCTAGTCGGCGAGGCTGACGCCAATATTCGAGCAGCCCTCTTCAGCCAGCATGGCGCGCATTTGCTGCACCATGGTTTGGCTAGGCTGCGCGGCAGTGGGTGCCACGGTTTCAAGATAGCTGACTAGGGCCTGCTGCACGTCAATTTCATACTGCGTCAGTTCATGCTCACGCAACAATTGCTGCCGCGCCTCAGCGCCTAACTCCGCGCCTTCAGTTAACTCTAAAAATTTCGCCACACTGGCTTGCGATACTTTGGCTACATCGACCAAATAGCTGCTTTCTTTGTCGAGTAAGCCTTGTAACAAGGTGCTCAAGGCCGTGCAGGCGTCCATGGCAGGGTATACGCCGAGCATATCGTGGCCGTGTTCGCTGGGGGTCACTTCATCCACCTTTTCTTGCCAGCGCCCAACGTTGACTTTGACCTTGCTAGGCTGCCACGACCAATCCCACAACGCATTTAACGCACCGCGCAGCGGCGCTGGGTCACCAAAGCCGGTCACCTGATGAAACAGCTCGTAATTGGGTAGCATGCGCTCACACAGATACAAACCCAATAGCGTTTGATAGGCAAACGGGAGTGCACGAATACGTTCAAAGGTGTTCAATACCGCCATGGAATTCCTTGCTCCGAAAAGCCTTGCTATGATGAGCGCGTTGCGGCCCACAATTTAGGTAAATAAGTATACATGGAATTATCACTGGATCAGCACTTTTCCGAGCTTCAAGCGGCGGCGCAGCGTATTGCAGACATGCGCGCGCATACCCCAGTGCTGCATAGCGAAGCGCTTAACCACGCACTGGGTTGCCGGCTATTTTTGAAAGCTGAACATCACCAGCATACCGGTGCCTTTAAGTATCGCGGGGCCTGCAACGCCTTGCTGCAACTCAGCCCAGAGCAGCGTGACGCTGGGGTGTTCACGGTGTCATCGGGCAATCATGGCGCCGCTCTCGCGGCAGCGGGTCAACAGTTAGGTATTGCTGTGCGGGTTGGCGTGGCCAGCAATGCGTCAGCGGTAAAACGTGCCAACATGGCGCGTTATGGCGCCGAGCTCATCACTATTGAACCAGGTATGGCGGCGCGCGAGGCCTTTGTCGCCGAGCAGCAGCATAGCGGTCGGGTATTTGTTCCGCCCTACAACCATCCGCATATTATTGCCGGTCAAGGCACCGCTGCGCTGGAGTTGTTGCAAGCCGCTGAACCACTTGATGTATTGCTGGCACCGCTTGGTGGCGGGGGACTGCTATCGGGCACTGCGATTGCCGCGCGGGCTTATGGGGTGGCGCAGGTGTTTGGCGTAGAGCCGGAATTGGCAGCCGATGGCTGGGCATCACTGCAACAAGGCAGTATTCAGCCCGCGATGCCACCACTCAGTATTTGCGATGGCCTACTCACCAGTTTGGGTTCACACACCTTTACGGTGCTACGCGAGCTGATCGATGGCGTGCTGCTAGTCAGTGATGCCGAGGCGCTAGCAGCGCAGCAGTTGTGCTATGCCACCACCGGCGAATGGATAGAGCCATCATCGGCTACAGTGATCGCGGCTATCATGCGTTATGCTGAGCAATTTAAAGGCTTACGGGTGGGGGCGATTATCAGTGGCGGTAATGTGGCGCCGCCACCGAACTAAGCTTTGTGGGCCGGGCTACTTGGCAAACAACTGGCCGATATCTTCGAAGGCCTTGAACTCCAGCGCATTACCGCTGAGGTCATAGAAAAACATGGTGGCTTGCTCACCTACTTGGCCTTTGAAGCGAATATGCGGTTCAATCACAAAGGCCTGCCCTTTCGCTTGCAAGCGCTCAGATAACTGATACCAATCCGGCATGCTCAATACCACACCAAAATGCGGTACCGGCACGTCATGGCCATCTACGGGGTTGTGGTGGGCTTTGGCGATGCGCTCGGGGGCTACGTGGGTAACCAGCTGGTGACCGAAGAAGTTCCAGTCAATCCAATGATCGGCGCTGCGGCCTTCTTCGCAACCGAGTAAGTCGCCATAGAAAGCCCGCGCTTTGCTCAGGTCATCGACAGGAATAGCAAGGTGAAACGGCTGTAATGCAGAACCCATAAATGACCAAACGCCTCTTAATACTGATTTTTCATCGCCACCAGCGGTGCTGATTTACGCCACATACGCGCACCTACAGCCACCAGTAACACAATCCAATTCACCGGTGGTATGGCACCACAAGCTAACACGGCAAGCATATTCCACAGCGGCTGGTGGTGATGACGCGCCACCAGCACATAAAATAACAACGCCGCCACCAAACCTTGCAAAATAAACAAGTTGAGAGGCATAACGGTATTCCCTTGTTGATAGTTATTGTTCTGGGAATAAGCCTACCTGAACTTCATGAAATTGTAAAAGAGTGTAAATACTACTGTCACAAACTCATGAATGTTAAGCCTTTAATGCCTTATCAAGTGCTGCAATGAGGTCGTTTGTGTCTTCAATACCGACCGAAATACGCACAAAATTGTCCAAAATACCGAGTTTTTCGCGGTTCTCTTTTGGAATTGAGGCATGGGTCATAATGGCCGGATGCTCAATCAAACTTTCCACCCCACCGAGGCTTTCGGCGAGGGCAAAAATCTCGATATTTTCTAAGAATCGCCGTGCTTTGGCTAAATCACCTTTAAGCAAGATCGAGATCATGCCGCCAAAACCGCTCATTTGCCGCTTGGCTAACTCATGTTGTGGGTGACTTGGCAGGCCCGGGTAAATCACCTTCTCTACCGCTGGGTGCTGATCCAACCACTGGGCAATTTCCAGTGCCGCCGCGTTATGATGGCGCATACGTAGCGCTAAGGTTTTCACTCCACGCAAGGCCAAATAGCTATCAAATGGCCCGGCAATAGCGCCCACAGCGTTTTGCAAAAAGGTCATTTTCTCGGCCAGTTCGGCGTTATCACCCACCACTGCAATGCCGCCGACCATGTCAGAGTGGCCATTGAGGTATTTGGTGGCAGAGTGCATCACCATATCCACGCCCATTTCTAGTGGCCGTTGGTTATAGGGGGTCGCAAAAGTATTATCGACCACGGTGATGATGCCGTGCTGCTTGGCAATACGCACCATGGCGGCAATATCCACCAGCTTCAGCATGGGGTTACTAGGAGTTTCGATCCAGATCATCTTAGTGTTTGGCCGAATAGCGGCAATAACCGCAGCTTCGTCGGTTAAATCAACGTAGCTAAATTGCAGCCCAGCTGAACGCCCGCGTACTTTATCAAACAAGCGAAACGTACCGCCGTACAGGTCATCCATAGCAATCACATGATCGCCACTGTTGAGCACTTCCATCATGGTTGAGGTAGCCGCCATGCCCGATGCGAAGGCATAGCCATGCTTGCCGCTCTCAAGGTTGGCTACCGCGCGCTCCCAAGCAAACCGCGTTGGATTATGCGAGCGTGAGTACTCAAAACCCTTGTGTACACCGGGGCTTTCTTGAATATAGGTTGAGCTGGTGACAATAGGCGGCATTACCGCGCCAGTTACCGGTTCAGGGGCTTGGCCACCGTGAATAGCGCGGGTGGCGAATTTTAAATCATGCTGGTCAGCCATTGCTTAACGCTCCAATAAATTACGTTCGTTCATCCACTCGTCGTTATATAACTTCGATAAATAGCGATTGCCGGTATCACAGGCTAGAGTGACCACGCGTTTAGGCTCGGTTTGCTCACGGCAATAACGCAACGCCGCAGCAATCAGTGTGCCGCTGCTTGAGCCGACCATCACGCCTTCTTTGACTAACACCTCGCGGGCGGTATTTAAGGCTTCCTTGTCACTAATCGCGTAGGCTTTATTTGCCAGTTTGATGTCGCAAATATCAGGCACGAAATCTTCACCGATACCCTCAACCAACCAGCTACCGGCTTCAACCACTTCATTGCGATTGACCAGTGGCTCTAAAATAGAGCCCTCTGGGTCGGCAAGGACCAAGTCAACGGCTGGGTTTTGTTCGCGTAAATAGCGGCCAATTCCGCTTAAAGTGCCGCCGGAGCCAACGCCACACACAAAGGCGTCGATGTTACCTTGCATTTGCTGCCAAATTTCTGGGCCAGTGCCCTCATAATGGGCCGCCACGTTAGCTGGGTTGGCAAACTGGTTCACATAAAAATAGCCGTTTTCTTGAGCCAGCCGTGCCGCCATATCTTGGTAATACTCCGGGTGGCCCTTTTGCACATCAGAGCGGGTGCGGATCACCTCAGCGCCCATGGCTTTCAAGTTATTGACTTTTTCAGCCGACATTTTGTCAGGCATCACAATCTTGAGCGGATAGCCTTTGCTGGCCGCCACTAACGCTAAACCAAGACCGGTATTGCCGGCGGTAGCTTCAATAATGGTCATGCCTGGGCGCAACGCACCACTTTGCTCGGCAGCAGCAATCATGCTGACGGCGATACGATCTTTGATGGAACCGCCCGGATTCATCAGCTCCATTTTGAAATATAATTCACAAGGGCCGGTATCGAGGTTGCTTACGCGCAACATAGGCGTGTTGCCAATCATGGCAAGGACAGTTTGAAAAACTTGCATTGGTTACGTACCCATTTGGTTTGGTGACGCTAATGGTCATGAAAACAGTTGTGGCATTATCGCACGATATGGCACAGTAAGGCGACACTTCAGGAGTAAACAACATGACCCTTCATCGTTCATTCATTGCCGCCAGTCTCACTAGCTTGGCGTTGCTCGCAGGCTGCCAGCCAGCAGCAGAAAACACCACCACTGAGACTGTGACAGCGCCCGTGGAAGTTGCCCAGAGCAACCCACAACAAGCGTTTATGGCTGCCTTTGCACCATTCTGTGGTCAGGCCTTTAGCGCGAAGATTGTGCACGATAACGCGCCATCACCCGCTTGGGATCACCCGTTAGTGGTGCACGTACGCGATTGCGAGGACAATGTGGTGCGCATGCCGTTACATGTCGGTGACGACCATTCCCGTACCTGGGAATTGACGCTGTATGCTGATTACATTGATTTTCAGCATTATCATCGCTACCCCGATGGTAAACTCGACGCCACCTCACCCTATGGTGGCCGCACCCTTGACGCCGGCACCGCCACAGCGCAAGCATTCCCGGTTGATGAAGGCAGTAAGGGCCGTTTTATCGCCAACGGTTTAGAGGTATCAACCACCAACACTTGGTCCATTCGCTTTATTGATGCCAATACCATGGCCTACCAGCTGAGCCGCCCTGGCCGGTTGTTTGAAGTGCACGTGGATTTATCCACGCCGATTGATTTACCACCTCCGGCTTGGGGTTATGAAGGAAACTAATGGCAATGCTGATTGACCTACGCAGTGATACCGTCACGCAACCTTGTGCCGCCATGCGTGCAGCTATGGCTGCCGCACCAGTGGGCGACGACGTGTTCGGCGATGACCCCACCATCAATGCGCTGCAACAGCGCGTTGCGGCCATGGCCGGCAAAGAAGCGGCGCTGATTGCTGCGAGTGGCACGCAAACCAACTTGCTGGCACTGCTGAGCCATTGCCAGCGCGGCGAGGAATACTTGGTGGGTCAGGAATACCACACCTACCGCTATGAAGCCGGCGGCGCTGCGGTACTCGGCGGTATTGTGCCGCAACCGTTTGAAGTAGAAGCCGATGGCACGTTAGATTTAGCGCGGGTGGAAAAACGCATTAAGCCCGATGATCCACATTTTCCGATTACTCGGCTGTTGGCGCTAGAGAATACCCATACTGGCCGCGTTATTCCGCAAGCGTACATGCAGCAAGCCCGCAAATTAGTCGATAAACACGGCTTGAAATTGCACCTTGATGGCGCCCGTATTTTTAACGCAGCGGTTGCCACTGGGTTGTCGTTACAACAACTCTGCGCGCCGTTTGATAGTATTTCGATCTGCTTCTCAAAAGGTCTCGGCACCCCCATTGGCTCGGTACTGGTGGGCTCGAAAAAGTTCATTGGCCGTGCCCATCGCTGGCGCAAAATGCTCGGTGGCGGCATGCGCCAAGCCGGCATTGTGGCTGCCGCCATGGATTATGCGCTCGCTCACAACGTGGCGCGGTTGGCTGACGATCACGCCAACGCTGCCCGTTTACATCAAGGATTACACGGCATAACCGGCTTAACCTTAGAGCCGCAGCACACCAACATGGTGTACATCAACTACCGCAACTTAGAAGACGCATTGAAAGTGAGTGATTACTTACGCGAGCACGGCGTACTGGTGTCACGAGCACAACGCCAGCGCTTGGTCACCCACCTCAACGTCAGCGCCGCCGACGTAGAACGGGTGATTGGGTTGTTTCAAGAAGCATTGAGTTAAATGATTTTAAACCTAGGGATACCTACCAACGAGGAGATCATGAAACACAGAACGAAATTGATTCACCAAATAATTGCTAATTGCTTGGCATTGATGGTTATCTTTCCCACCATCAATTACTTAGCATCACTCATCTACATCTGTTTTGCAGTAGTTTTAACGCGAGATTTAATTTACCACAATCATCCCACTTTCGGGGCTAATGGCATAATTCTTTGGCTCTGTTTTATTTTCGGGAGTGTTCCAAGTAACTTCACTTTTAAAGACCCTTCTGATATTCACATCAATGCAACTAGTGCCGGCGCAGTTTTCGTGCTAGGAGCTTATTTTTTTATTTTATACATTATCGAAAGACGGAGAATCGATATCAATGAAAAGCTTTAATTACCTTTCCTTGCCTTGCCTTGCCTTGCCTTGCCTTGCCTTGCCTTTATTATTAGTTTTTTCTTTTCCCCGCGAGTTTTCGCATCCGAAAACTTAGGCCAGACTATTTGTACATTCTGTGACTCCACCCAAATGGAACAGACCGCAATAGATTATGTTCGCTCAACAGGATCTCGTGAGGGAGAATTCACTATTACTGTCGCTGACTTCGGGACAGAGACAATTCGTTCTTATACAATTATTCAAACCTATGAGCCTGGATTGCCCGAGTTTATGATTTTTCCCGAACCAACGGAAACGTCGATAGCTGCTGGGTTCACTGAAGCAATAAATATGAAGACGGACATTCAAACTTTACTCACTGATATAGAAATACCAATTGAACTTTCTGACAGTGCATATAAGTTAGTAAATAATTCATTTAATCAAAATAGTGTTGGTAATTGGATACGGGAAAATCGAAGCATCTATCAAATGACAATGCATTACTTTGCATTACCAATTTTTGCACTTTCGTCATTTTTACCAGCTGACGTAAAGCTAGTTTTGGAAGTAAGCTTCTCTGACGGTTCTTCCGTTAAGTACAAAGCCTCTGGTATTAATTCATCGGGGCAGATTGAATTTCAATATGTTGATGGTTCGGCGATTGATGCCTCTGGTAATTCCATACCACATACAAGCATAGAAATGATTAATGGTGGATTTACCTTTTCAGACTCTACTAGTGTTAATAATTTTTTAGCACTCGCAGCGCAGTACGGTATTCCAATAGTCAATAGTTCATATACCAACGGCCGAACGCTCGACTGTGTGCCAAATAGTTCAGGTGGTTTGTCTTGTACGCTGCGTTAGAGAATTGCTCGTGAAGCTACTCTGGTCCTCGCTGTAAAATGATTAGATGCAAAGCACGCAATACACCTTCTGGGTCCGCATCCACAATTCGCAATAACGTGCGGGCGGGCCCAGTTGGAGTGCGTCGCCCCTGTTCCCAATTTTCCAGCGTTCGTCGACTCACTCCCAACACTTGGGCGAAGCCACTTTGGCTCAAACCAGTCTTGGCCCGAATCGCCTGAACTTCCATCAGCGGAAATTCAGTCTCTCGACCTGGCTGCATCTTACCCTTCAAGATTAGGTCAGCCTGCTGAATACTTTCAACAAGTTGCTCAAACAATTTAGTGTCCATTAGCTCCAATCCTTAACCAGCTTTTTCAGAACCGCTAGCTTTATCAAGTATACGCCATTAGCGTAGTTATACGAGCTATAATTACAATTGCTTTAGCTGTTGTAGCAGCCGGTCGAGGGCACGAAAGCTGAGCGCTTCAGCGAGGTGCTTGCGCAAGATGGTGGCGCTTTGATCGAGATCAGCGATGGTACGCGCGAGCCGTAATAAGCGGTGGTAGGCACGATGCGATAGGCTGAATTGTTCGATGGCGCGGACTAGAAAATCGTGATCGTCGCTGCTGAGTAGACAGTGCTCGGCTAATTGGGCGGGACGCATTTCGCTATTCAGGCAGTGTTGGCGCTGGTGCTGAAGTGCTCTGCAGGCAATAACCTGCTGTCGCCACTGCGGCGATATTGGCTCGCTGACACTAACCTGCTGCTTGAGCACCTCAGGTTGCCGTGGTACCTCCACTTGCATATCAATGCGATCCAGTAACGGCCCCGACAAACGGCCCAGATACTTAATGATTTGGTCCGGGCTAGCACGAGCGCTGCTGAGGTTTCCGTCAAAGTGGCCACAGGGTGATGGATTCAGTGCGCAGACCAATTGAAACTGCGCCGGAAAGGTAATTTGATGGGCGGCGCGGCTAATAGTTACCTGCCCAGATTCTAACGGCTCACGCAGCGAATCGAGCACATGCCGCGAGAACTCCGGAAGTTCGTCTAAAAATAGCAGCCCTTTATGCGCTAGCGAGATCTCGCCGGGCTGGGGTGGCGAGCCACCACCCACCAACGCCGCGGCAGAGCACGAATGATGCGGATTACGCAGCGCACGCTGGCGCCAATCCTGACGCGCGCCTTCGATGGCAGCAGCTACGGC
>CAYXGO010000002.1:0-11357 GCA_964464575.1 uncultured Pseudomonas sp.
GCTTTGAGTTCAACATTTGACCGCTGCTCGTCAGCCGGGAGTTGATCCATATTCAGCTGTTCGGCTTGGGCAAGGTGCTCATGCAGCTCTTGAATACGCAGCTCATGGTTAAGCTCGGCGCTTACTTTGCTGCCATAACTTTTTAACCCGTGAATGCCACGCTGCATAGAACGCAGGGCAGCAGGCAGCCGCTCTGGGCCCAACACCAGCAGCCCAATAATGGCGACTAACAGCAGCTCCCAAAAGCCGATATCAAACATACCGGTTATTTGTCCTTGGGTTGATCGCTGTCATCATCGTTGACGGACTTTTTAAAGCCTTTGATAGCGGCACCTAAATCAGATCCAATGCCACGTAGCCGTTTGGTTCCAAAAAGCAGCACCACAATCAGCAAAACTAATAAAATTTGTAACGGTCCAATCGACATGGTTATCCTCGTTTGCTACTTAAAAGTGCGCAGATCACTGCGCCTGCCGCGGCACCGGCGGTTAACCACCAAGGCTGTGCAGCGTTCCATAATAAGGTGGCACTAATCAGCAAGCCAGCGGCGCCCACACTATAACCCACGCGCTGTTTTAATTGCTGTTGCTGAGTTATCAGTTGCTGCATGGCGTCACGCTGAAATTGCGCCAACTGCTTTTGACTGTGCAGGTAATCATAAAGCAAGGTGGGCATTTCTGGCAGCTTTTCCGCCCAGTAGGGTGCATTTTCTTTGACCGAGCGTAATACCGCTCGCCAGCCCAACTGCTCTTGCATCCAGCGCTCTAGGAAGGGTTTGGCGGTTTTCCATAAATCTAATTGCGGGTACAAAGTACGCCCTAAACCTTCAACGTAGAGCAACGTTTTTTGCAGTAATACTAACTGTGGCTGCACTTCCATCTCAAAGCGGCGCGCGGTGTTAAATAAATTCACCAACACATGGCCAAAGGAGATATCCGCTAGTGGCTTATTGAAAATCGGCTCGCATACGGTACGAATGGCCGATTCAAATTCCTCGACGTTGATGTGGGCTGGCACCCAGCCGGAATCGATATGCAGCTCTGCTACTTTACGATAGTCACGATTGAAAAAAGCCAAGAAGTTCTCGGCTAAATAGCGTTTATCTTCGCGGTTTAAGGTACCAACGATGCCAAAATCAATGCCCAAATACGATGGGTCATGGGGGTTATGGCGGGATACGAAAATATTGCCTGGGTGCATATCGGCATGAAAAAAGCTGTCACGAAATACTTGCGTGAAGAACACTTCTACCCCACGTTCGGCAAGCTTTTCCATATTTACATTCATGGCCTGCAGCGTGGCAACATCGCTCACTGGAATACCATCAATACGCTCCATCACCATCACCGATAGCCGCCCGTATTCGGTATACACCTTAGGAATATACAGCAATGGCGAGTTTTCGAAGTTGCGCTTCAACTGCATGGCATTGGCGGCTTCACGCAGCAAATCCAGCTCATCGAGCAGGGTTTTGCGATACTCTTTGACCACTTCACGCGGCTTTAGGCGGCGACCATCAGGTAAATGTTTCGCCAACACCTGCGCCAAGGTATCCATCAGTTCCAAGTCAGCATCAATGGCTTTGCGAATATCTGGACGAATGACTTTAATGACAATTTCTTGCCCAGCATCGTCGCCATGGCGCAGCCGCGCAGTATGCACTTGCGCAATCGATGCCGATGCTAACGGGGTTTGTTGAAAGTCACTGAACAGCTCATCAATGCTGCTGATGTCTAGTGCTTGCTCAATCAATGCTTGCGCTTGAGCGCCCGGAAACGGCTTGACCCGATCTTGCAGTTTGGCTAATTCATTGGCAATGTCGGGGGGCAGCAGATCTCGCCGAGTGGATAGCATCTGCCCGAACTTGATCCACACCGGACCAAGCGATTCTAACGCCAGCCGCAAGCGCACACCGGCACTTTTGTCAGCATGCTTATTGGGCAGCCAAAACAAGATATGGCGGCCAATACGCACTGACCATGGCAGCCATTTCGCCGGAATTAATTGGTCGAGGCCATAATTCAAAAAGGTCTTGGTGATTGTATACAAACGCCCTAAACGCATTAGCCTTTCCACCCTGATAACTGCCGTTCCAGCCGATCAACGTGGGCTCTCAAGGCCTGCACGTCACTGCGAAATATTGAAAATTCTGCCACACTTGGCAGCAATTGCTGCTCTTCAATTAAGGCATCGCGCAACCATTGCTGCTGATCGCGACGCTGCTGTTGCAACCACTGCTGACTGCGGCGCCAAGCCTGCATAATCAGCTGTGCCGGCACATCACCTAGGCGTTGCGATAAGTGTTCCGGCCAATCGATATCAAGTTCAGCAAACAGCTTGCTCAGCGCTTGCGCCAGCATCGGGTCACCATCGATGTCTAATAGATCGGCTTTGATCAGCCGCGTAATATTGGCCGCTTCACGTAGTTCCGGCAGTACCGCCAAGCGGGTACGAATGGCACAATCAACGGGCTCTTGATCCAGCCAGCTCAACCACAAACCTTGCTCACTGACACTCACCGTCAGTGGCTGGGCAATGTCGTCTAGGGTCACCCGCAAGCGTTTACCGGCCAGTTTATGCAACCGCGCTTGCGAGGCCGGATCAAGGCTTAACAGCTGATTTAATAGACTTTCCAGCAAGCTGGTTGGCAACATAGCCCAGAGCATTAGAATTTATACCCACGATGCATGGCAACGATACCGCCGGTCAGGTTGTGATAGCTCACCTCGGCATAGCCGGCTTGTTCCATCATGCCCTTCAGGGTTTCTTGATCGGGATGCATGCGAATGGATTCGGCTAAATACTGGTAGCTGTCGGCGTCACCAGCCACCAGCTGGCCCATTTTGGGCAGCACATTAAAGGAGTAGAAATCATACGCTTGTGACAGTAATGGCGGCTGCGGTTTGGAAAACTCCAACACCAGTAAGCGACCACCCGGCTTCAACACACGGAACATCGATTCTAAGGCTTTTTGTTTATCAGTGACATTACGCAAACCAAACGCAATGGTGATGATGTCAAAACTGTCATCGGCAAAGGGTAGTTCTTCGGCGTTTGCCTGCACATAACGGACGTTGCCGACAATTCCACGATTACGCAATTTATCGCGGCCGACTTCCAGCATGGCATCATTGATATCGGCCAACACCACTTCACCGGTTGGCCCCACTCGCCGTGAAAATTGCTCAGTCAGGTCTCCAGTGCCACCGGCAATATCTAACACCCGCATACCGCTGCGCACGCCGCTACAGTCAATGGTATAGCGCTTCCAAAGGCGGTGAATACCGAATGACATCAAGTCGTTCATCAGATCATACTTTTGCGCCACCGACTGGAACACATTGGCGACCAGTTTTTGCTTGTCAGCTTTAGCCACTTGTTGATAGCCAAAATCGATGGTGTCTTGCTGCTTGTCGTTCATGTTAGTGCCTATATGTGGACGGGCGGGCTGAGTTTCACGCAGCCGCAAATGCCCATTAGTGTACTACGAAATCATGCTTGGGCGTAGTGATCGCGGCGCGGTAACCAACGCTCAATCAACGCATCGGCAGTGCTCGGATAGCGCTGCCAAATTTGCCCAGCGAGCTCTTGCACCTGCACTAATAAATGGCTGTGCTTGATAATATCGGCGACCTTCATATCGGTCAGACCGGTTTGCTTTTGCCCTAACAATTCGCCGGGGCCACGTAACTCTAAATCACGCTGGGCAATGACAAAGCCATCGTTGCTATCACGCAATACCGCCAACCGTTGACTAGCGTTTTTTGATAACGGCGCGTGATACAACAACACACAATGGCTAGCGACCGCACCACGCCCCACCCGACCGCGTAACTGGTGTAATTGTGCTAATCCCAAGCGTTCTGGGTTCTCAATAATCATCAGACTGGCATTCGGAACATCAACACCTACCTCGATGACCGTGGTGGCGACCAGCAAGTCCAGCTCATGGCCTTTAAAGGCCTGCATCACGGCTTCTTTTTCCGCGCTTTTCAGGCGCCCATGTACCAAACCAATACGCAAATCAGGTAGCTGCTCGGCCAGTAAGGCCGCGGTATCTTCTGCGGCTTGGCATTGCAGTGCTTCTGATTCTTCAATCAAGGTACATACCCAATACGCTTGACGCTGCTGTTCGGTGCACACTTGGCGCACACGATCGATCACTTGGTCACGGCGGGTATCAGGAATCGCCACCGTGGTAACCGGCGTACGACCCGGCGGTAGCTCGTCAATAATGGAGGTGGCTAAATCAGCATAGGCGGTCATGGCCAAGGTACGCGGTATGGGTGTGGCAGTCATGATCAGTTGATGCGGCTGGTAGCCTTGATCGACACCTTTCTGGCGTAATTCCAGGCGCTGATGAACGCCAAAGCTGTGCTGCTCATCAATAATCACCAAGGCCAGCCGCTGATACTGAACCTCGCTTTGGAACAGCGCATGAGTACCCACCACCAACTGCGCGCTACCATCAGCAATAGCTGCCAAATTAAGTTGCCGCTCTTGGGCTTTTTGTTTACCGGCCAGCCAACCCACGCCAACGCCGAGTGGTTGCAGCCATTGGCGAAAGGTCAGCGCATGTTGTTCGGCGAGAATTTCCGTGGGTGCCATCAACGCCACTTGATAGCCCTGGCCGATAGCCGTTAGTGCGCTCAGGGCCGCCACCAGGGTTTTGCCAGAGCCCACATCACCTTGCACCAAGCGCATCATCGGCATGGGTTGCGCTAGGTCGGCCTGAATTTCTGCCACCACGCGGCGCTGGGCAGCGGTGGGCTGAAACGGTAATTGCCTAAGAAACTGCTGCTGCAACGCACTATTGACGGGTAACGGCCGAGCGTGATGCGCTTGTTTGATGGCCCGCAATTTAAGCAGGCTCAATTGGTGCGCCAGCAATTCTTCGCTAGCGAGGCGTAACTGTGCTGGATGCACGCCATCGGTCAATTGCTGCAAACTGACATCTACCGGCGGGCGGTGCAAGGTACGTATGGCATCGGCTAAACTGAGATGGCCCGGTTGCAAACTGTCAGGTAGCAATTCTGGTAGTGATTGTTCGGTGAGATAGCTCAGCGCTTGCTCGGTAAGTTTGCGCAAGGTGGCTTGCTGTACGCCGTCGGTGGCCGGATACACGGGTGTTAAGGTGTCATCGGCCACTAGCGGCTGGGCGTCATCAAGCAGTTTATATTCCGGATGAATCATATCCGGCCCCTGCAAGCCGCGCCGCACCTCACCAAACAGTTGCAGCCGCGTACCGGCGACAAATTGCTTTAATTGCGCGGCACTGAACTGAAAAAATACTAAATTGAGTTGGCCACTGCCATCGCGCACTTTGCAGCGCAACATGCGCCGTTTACCATACACCACGTCGGCACTCACCACCTCCGCCACCACGGTGGCACTGCTACCGGGCTGCAAGGCGGCAATCGGATATATTCGCGAGCGGTCTTCGTAACGCAACGGCAGGTGCAGCAGTACGTCCTGCACATTTTGCAAGCCAAGCTTAGCTAAGCGCTCCTGCAACTTAGGCCCAATTCCTTTTAACGCACTCAATGGGATACGGTGTAACCCCGATGAGTGGTTTTGGCTGGCGTTTGGCCGCATAATAACCCGACTCACATCATTGAAACGATACACATAAGGGCCAGTATAACCACATGCGCGCGTTATCCATAGCCTTTCACCATGCTGATTTTTACCTGCTGAACAAGCCCGCAGGGGCGCCTATGCATGCCAACGAGCAAGAGCTCAGTGTGGTGCATCAACTGGCTGCGCAAACCGGCGAAACCTTGTACCCAGTGCATCGCCTCGACACCCCCACCTCAGGGGCACTGCTGATTGCCCGCAATGCTGCCGCCGCCGCCGAACTCAGCCAATTATTTGAGCAGCGCCAAATCAGCAAAACCTATATTGCCATTGCCGCCGGCAAACCGAAGAAAAAGCAGGGGCTGATCAGTGGTGATATGGACAATGTCCGCCGCGGTAACTGGCGACTGCTGCACAGCCAAACCAATCCAGCGCAAACACGCTTTTTCAGCTATGCGCTCAAGCCCGGCTATCGGTATTATCTGCTGCATCCACTCACCGGCCGCACCCATCAGCTGCGGGTGGCACTAAAAAGCCTCGGCACGCCGATTGTTGGTGACCAACGTTACGGCGGCGAAGTCCATGAATACTTGCATTTACATGCCTGGAAGCTGAGCTTTAGCTATCAACACCAGGCGTTTTCGTTGCAGGTTGATATCCCCAACTACGGTCTATTCAACGACTTACCCACTATCGACTAAGCGCTACTAGTAAATCGCGCTACTTTTGGCATACTCAATACACCATTTGGTCATCATTGATTGTGTCAGAGAGGTTCGTGCTATGTTCCGTCTTGCTGCTATTCCGGTCGCTATGCTGTTAAGCATGGCGGCTAGTTCGTTACCATTGACCGCGCAAGCGGCTGATAGCCCATTACAGATTTCCGCTGAGCTGGAGCAAAAAGTTATTGCCTGGCGTCGCGATCTGCATCAACACCCTGAGTTAAGTAACCGCGAATTTCGCACTGCTAAAGTGATTACCGAACATTTGCAAAGCCTGGGTTTAGAGGTGCAAACCGGCGTAGCTAATACCGGCGTGGTGGCTATTTTAACAGGTGGAAAACCCGGCCCATTAGTGGCTTTACGCGCCGATATGGACGCGTTGCCGGTAACCGAGCAAACCGATGTGCCGTTTAAATCAACCGCTATTGGCGAGTATCGCGGCAAAGAAGTTGGTGTTATGCATGCCTGTGGTCATGACTTGCACGTTGCCATGTTGATGGGTGCAGCGGAACAACTAGTAGCAGTACGCGAGCAAATTCAAGGTAGCGTGATGTTTATCTTTCAACCCGCTGAAGAGGGCGCACCACCGGAAGAAGGCGTGGCCGGTGCAGAATTGATGTTGCAAGAAGGCTTATTTGCCGAGCAGAAACCCGATGCGGTGTTTGGTATTCACGTATGGTCAGCCGGCAACACCGGCGTTATCGGTTACCGTGAAGGGCCGCTGATGGCCTCGGCCGATCGCTTTGAGATTCGGGTGAAAGGCCGTCAAACCCATGGCTCAACACCATGGGGTGGAGTAGACCCAATTGTAGCCGCGGCACAAATTATCAATGCCAGCCAAACCATTGTCAGTCGCCATATCAACATCACCAAAGCGCCAGCAGTATTAAGCTTTGGTATTGTTGAAGGCGGTGTTCGTAACAACATTATCCCTGATGACGTGTATCTCGAAGGTACCATTCGTAACTTCGACATGGACAACCGCAAAGCCATTTTCAGCCAGTTAAAGACCACTGCTGAAATGACCGCCAAGGCTAGTGGTGCAGATGCTCATGTGCATATTGATGAAGGCTACCCGGTCACTATTAACAACCCGGAGCTCACCCGCAAAATGCTGCCCACCATGCAACGCGTAGCCGGTGCCGATAAGGTGCAGGTCAACCCGTTGGTCACTGGTGCGGAAGACTTCTCGTACTTTGCGCTCGAAACGCCGGGGTTATTTGTGTTCCTGGGTATCACTCCAGACGGGCAAGATCCAGCTAAGGCACCCAGTAACCACTCGCCATTTTTCTATGCGGATGAAGCAGCCCTGAAAACCGGTACCGAGTTGTACGTGAACTGGGTGCTCGACTACCCAGGTCAGTAAGCCGCTGTGCCGGGGCGCCTTGATATGCATGGTCAGACCGTCAGCTGGCAACAGCTGCTTAAGTCTGGCCAACGCATTTTTATTGGCTCCCACGCGGCAGTGCCGCATGCCCTTATCGACAACCTCTTAGCCCATTGTCAGCACCTTCACGATGTCGAAATCGTTCAAGTTGCCGCTTTGGGCGACAATCGTTGGGCAGAGCGTGAATTCACCCAACACTTTAAAGTCAATTCGTTATTTATTGGTGGGCCGCAAGTGCGCCAAGCGGTTGCTGAAGGGCGCGCTGACTACACGCCGTGTTTTATGTCTGATATTCCATCGCTGTTTAGCGAGGATATTTTAACCCTAGATGCCGCCTTAATTATGGTCAGCCCCGCTGACCAACACGGTTATCACTCGCTGGGCGTATCGGTGGACATTGTTGCCGCAGCACTGAAAGCCGCCAAACTGGTGATCGCCCAGGTCAATCCGCAGATGCCAGTGACCTTTGGCCAAGCTTTTATTCACAAAGGCCAAATTGATGCGTTTTTTCATGCTGAGCAAGAATTACCTGAGCTCATAGCGGACCCACCCGATCCTGTTATTGAACGGATTGGTCAATACGTATCGTTGCTGGTTGATGATGGCGCGACTATTCAGATTGGGTTTGGCAATCTCTGTGATGCCGTACTGAAATATCTGAGTAATCACAAAGATTTAGGCGTACACAGCGAGATGATTACCGACGGTATCATGGCGCTGATGCAAAGCGGCGTGATTAATAATCGTAAAAAAACCTATCATCAGCACAAAGCCGTGACTAGCTTCTGTGTTGGCAGCCGAGCCTTGTACCAGTTTGTTAACAACAATCCGCATATTGGCTTTTACCCGAGCGAGTATGTGAACTCACCGGCTAATATTGCCCGCAACGACAACATGGTCTCGATTAATAGTGCCATTGAAGTGGATTTAACCGGCCAAGTGGTATCCGATTCGATTGGTCACAGCTTTTATAGCGGTATCGGCGGTCATGTCGATTTTAGTCGCGGCGCCTCAATGAGCCGTGGTGGTAAACCGGTCATAGCACTGCCCTCTACGGCAAAAAATGGCACCATTTCACGGATTGTGCCGCACCTCACCGAAGGGGTTGGGGTGGCCACATCTCGTGCTCATGTGTACTACGTGGTGACTGAATTTGGTGTCGCATCGCTGCGGGGCAAGAGTATTCGAGAACGGGCGTTGGAATTAATTCGGGTCGCCCACCCGAAGTTTCGCGATCAGTTACTAGCCGAAGTGCGCCAACATTACTATGTACCGAATTATCAAATTGTGAAGGCCACTGAAGTACCCGAGCTTGGTCATGTTGGCTTCAAAGAAATCATGCTCGACGGTGAAGAATTTGACCTGCGACCACTGAATCCAAGCGATGAACGACGCCTGCAGGAATTCTTTTATTCGCACACCAAAGAAACCCTGCAAATGCGCTATAACTCGGTACCGACGCAAATGAGCCGGGAGAAATCGTGTAACTTGGTTGCAGTGGACCAATCACGCGATTTAGCACTGTGTATCGTCACCCAAAAAGGCTCCATGGTGCGTATTCATGCGGTCGGCCGCTATTATTTGATCGATAGCGATAACAGCTGTGAAGTGGCATTTGTCACCCGCGAAACATCGCAGGGCAAGGGCATGGCCAAGTTACTGCTCGATGAGATGATCCGAATCGCCAGCCTCCGCGGCTTAAGCTGTATGCGTGCCTATGTGCGCGCTGAAAATAGCAAAATGCTGGCGGTGTTCGAGCGCGCTGGCTTCATTCGTAGCGCCGGCGATGAACCCGGTGAAGTGCATCTAAAACTTACCTTACCGAGCAGTTAAGTATGTCGATTACGATTTTTAGCCATTATTTATGTGGCCTTCATCAAGTCTCTGCCATGCATCCTGAAGAGCCCGCGCGGCTGGATGCCATTAACGATCAATTAATTCGCTCAGGGCTCGACTACGTACTCACGCAAAAGGACGCCAGCCCCGCGCAGCGCCATGACCTGTACCGCGTGCACAGTGCGACTTATGTGGATGACCTATTTTTACGCGAAGATGAGCCCGAACCACGTTGGCTAGACCCCGATACCTTGATTGGTCCCGGCTCGTTGAAGGCTGCCATGTATGCTGCTGGGGCTGCAATTAATGCCGCTGATGAGGTGATGAAGGCGGCCAATCAGCAAGCGTTTTGTAGTATTCGCCCACCTGGGCACCATGCCACCCGTGACCAAGCCATGGGCTTTTGCATTTTCAATAATGTCGCTATCGCCGCGGCCTACGCCATGCATCACTATGATTTGCAACGCGTGGCCATTATTGATTTTGACGTGCATCACGGTAATGGTACCGAAGATATTTTTGCCCACGATGAACGGGTGTTGTTTTGTTCCTCTTTTCAGCACCCACTCTATCCGCATAGCGGCGCTGATAGTATCAGCCCCAATATCATCAATATCCCATTACCGGCAGCCACCCGCGGCGCTGATTGGCGCGCGGCTATCAGTGCACGCTGGCTCCCGGCAATTGACCATTTTCAGCCCGAATTAATCCTGGTGTCGGCCGGTTTCGATGGCCACCTTGAGGATGATATGGCGCAATTTATGCTGGTTGAAGACGACTATCAGTGGTTAGCGCAACAACTCAAGCACCTGGCTGACAATCATTGTCAGGGGCGCTTGGTTGCGGTATTGGAAGGAGGCTACGACCACAGTTCCTTGGGCCGTAGCGTAGTAGCGTTCTTAAAGGGCTTGCTGTAGCTGCACCCGAATGACTTTTTTATCGATTTTGCCCACACTGGTGCGCGGTACATCATCGACCACCTGCACGGTATCCGGAATCGCCCACTTCTCAATCACGCCACTATGAATGAACTGCTGCAAGTGCGCCGCAATGGTGTCACGACTCACGCTGGTACCCGGCTTGGCAACTACCATAGCATGTGGGCGCTCGCCCCACTCGTTATCAGGCAAGCCCACCACCGCCACTAAAGCGATATCCGGATGTTGGCTGATCAAATTCTCAATATCGAGCGATGACACCCACTCGCCACCAGTCTTGATCACATCTTTGATACGGTCGCGAATTTGTAGTGTATAGCTGCTATCAATAGTGCCAACATCACCAGTATGCAGCCACCCATTGGCCCATAGTTCAGCGCTCTTCTCGGCTTCACCCACATAAGCCTGCGTTAGCCACGGTGTACGCACGACCACCTCACCCATCGCTTCACCATCGTGCGGTAAAAAGCGGCCATTGCTGTCAATGATACGCATATTCACCATGGGCACCGGCTTACCGGCCTTGACCCGAATCGCTACTTGCTCATCAAGACTCAACTGACCGGCGCCAGCAGGCAGCCACGAGGTGCTCAACAGTGGACAGGTTTCTGACATGCCATAGCCGGTATACACCTGAAT
Organism: uncultured Pseudomonas sp.; assembly: GCA_964464575.1. Lineage (GTDB taxonomy): Bacteria > Pseudomonadota > Gammaproteobacteria > Enterobacterales > Alteromonadaceae > Pseudidiomarina. The sequence continues at coordinate 11,100 of CAYXGO010000002.1, forward strand.
GCCGCGCTGCAAGGCACCTTTGGCTAAGCCTTCGGTTAAGGCGCTACCACCGATGAGTACTTGCCAACCGCTAAAATCAATAGCCGCAGCTTTTTCACTGCCAATCACCATTTGCAAGATAGTTGGCACACAATGCGAGAAGGTCACTTTTTCGGTGAGGTACAATTTCACCAGCGCTGCGGGGTCATAACGACCTGGGTAGACTTGCTTAATACCGAGCATGGTGGCCAAGTACGGCACACCCCAAGCATGCACGTG
>CAYXGO010000002.1:11367-40799 GCA_964464575.1 uncultured Pseudomonas sp.
GATCGGCATATAGACGGTATCGGAGTGAATCAGCTGCATTTCGCTGTTCATGCTGGTGGTGGCCGCCAAGGTCATGGTATGCAGCACCAATTGCCGATGCGAGAAACACACCCCTTTCGGATTGCCCGTCGTGCCGGTGGTATAAAAGGTGGTGGCAATCGCGTTTTCATCAAAATCGGGAAAATCAAAATCAGCCAGCGCACCCGCCATCAACTGTTCATAGTGGCCCAAGGTTGGCAGTGGCGCAGCCTCGGGCTGGTCATGATCAGACAGCTGGATGACACCTTTAACCGTAGTGAGCTGATCGCGAACCTTGGCCAGTAGCGGTAAAAAGTCATCATGACAGAGCACTAAATCGTCTTCGGCATGATTCATGGTGTAAACGATTTGCTCTGGCGCCAAGCGCACGTTAACGGTATGCAGCACCGCACCGAGCATAGGAATAGCAAAGAAACATTCGAGATAGCGCGGGGTATCCCAATCGAGTACCGCCACCACATCACCCGCTTTCACGCCAGCCTCAGTGAGCACATTGGCTAACTTCTGAATGCGCTGATAGAACTCGGCATAACTGTATCGTTGCCCGTTGTTGCCCCCGACAATTTCGCGGCCCACACCATAGCGCTGGCTACTCAATAACAGTTGCTTAATTAGTAACGGGTACTGATACGCCTCGTCGGTAGGCGGCATAAGTTTTACTGGCATGATGTTGTTCCTCTTATAATTTTTATTAACGCTTACGAATCACTTCATACAAGTCCGTGCGCCGGTCTTTCAAGTTCATGACCGAACCTTCATGGTGTAAATAGCGCAATTCATCTAAATTCAGATCAGAAAAGATCAATTGCTCAGTATTCGGAGTGGTTTCGGCCAAAATCGCATCGTACGGAAAAGCAAAGTCAGACGGTGAGAACACCGCCGATTGTGCATACTGTACATCCAGGCTTTCTACTTGTGGCAAATTACCCACTGAGCCACAGGTCACCACATAGCATTCGTTTTCAACCGCTCGCGCTTGTGCACAATGGCGCACACGTAAATAGGAATTTCGCGTATCGGTCCAAAACGGTACAAATAGAATTTCTAAACCTTCGGCAGCCATTAAGCGGCCAAGTTCCGGAAACTCAACGTCATAACAAATTAAAATACCCACGCGACCGGCATCGGTATCAAAAACCTGCACCTGATCGCCGCCTTCAATCACCCAGTCGCGCTTTTCGTGTGGGGTAACGTGGATCTTGCGCTGCTCTTCAACGGTGCCATCGCGACGGCACAAATAAGAGACGTTATAAATCACATCGTCTTCGTCTAGGGGCATAGAACCGGTAATAATATTGACGGCGCGCCTCACGTTCCCGGCAAACGCGTGGTCCATCTGCGACATTTCGCGTTTAAAGCGCTCGGTATAGCCCGCCAAAAAGCGAATTGCATCTTTTTGTCGGCTTTGGTCGGTTAGGCCCATCAATGGCGCGTTGAAAAACTCCGGAAATACCGCGAAGTCTGATTGGTAATTGGATACCGCATCGACAAAATACTCCACCTGCTTGAGCATCTCTTCCACCGAGTCCACCGCCCGCATCTGCCATTGAATAGCGCCCACGCGAACGTTGCGAATACGGCTACCCAAAATATTGTCAGACGCCTCGTAGAGAAAGTTATCCCACTCTAACAAAGTGGCAAAGCCAGCCGAGCGCTTATCCTCGGGTAAATAGCGCCCGAGCAAGCGCTTGACGGTGAAGTCGTTGGCAAGCTGAAAGGTCAAAATTGGGTCATAAATTTCACGACGGTGCACTTGCTCAATGTACTGTCCCGGCGTCAGTTCTTCGGCGTGTTTGTGATAATTCACAATGCGCCCACCGGCCAAAATGGCCTTGAGATTGAGCTGTCGACAGAGCTCTTTGCGGGCATCATATAAGCGCCGACCTAAACGATAACCGCGGTAATTCGGGTGAATCAGAACATCGAGGCCGTAGAGCGCATCGCCTTTGCGGTCATTGAGGATATTTTGCCGTGCATCCATCAGGTCATCATAGGTGTGGGGGTTGCTAAAGCGCGCGTATTTTACCATCACGGTAAGCGCCACCCCGACTACCTTGCCGTTATCTTCCAGACATAATTGCCCTTCTGGGAAATCTTTTATCAGCCGTTGGATCGTATGTTCTCCCCAAGCGCCGCCAATATCGGGATAGACGTTGTCCATCAGCGCTTTTAATTCAGGGTAATCGTCGCTGCGCAAATTGCGCATTTGTAAGTGCAGTTCATCCGGGCTCATAGACATCCTAGCTAGTGACAGGTACAACAGTAGTCTTAGTATGACGATGTGACCAAAATTGGCAACCTTGATGCTTGCGCTACGAGATTAAGACATATAAACTTCTGGACGTCCAAATTTAACAGGCAAGGATATTTATGACTCAGCCAGCTAGCGCCAAAGCCCTTTTACCACTTGCGCTTTTTCTTCTGTTATTCCTCGGTACTGGGATTTATTTTCAACTGACCGGTGTTGACTATGCCTTCTATCAGCTGGCTAGCCCAGTCGCTATTTTGCCCGCTATCGTGCTGGGCGTGCTGCTGAGCAAGCAAGTATTTGAGGAGCGTATCAATACTTTTGTTGCTGGTGTGGGTGAGCGCAATATCATTACCATGTGCCTGATTTATCTGCTCGCCGGTGGCTTCTCCACGGTTGCAGCAGCAACCGGTGGTGTGGATGCCATGGTGGCGCTGGGGCTGAACATCATTCCAGCAAGCTTTATTTTGCCCGGCTTATTTATTATCGCAGCAGTGGTATCCACCGCTATGGGCACCTCCATGGGAACCCTGGCAGCGTTGTCACCGGTGGCCTTAGGTATTGCTGAGGCGGCCAACATCGACTTAGCACTGATGGCTGGGGTGCTGGTCAGCGGGGCGATGTTCGGCGATAACTTATCGATTATCTCAGACACCACCATTGCGGCAACGCGCACCCAAGGCTGCGATATGCGCGACAAGTTTAAAGCCAACTTAAAGATCGCATTACCGGCTGCGGTGTTGACGGTGATTTGGTTAACCACCTACGACACCAGCGCATCACCGGCCGAGATCCCAGCCGCGAATTTGTGGTTGAGCGTACCCTACTTCGTGATTATTGCTCTGGCCGTATTAGGCTTGAACGTATTTGCTGTACTCAGCCTCGGTATCATTATGGCGGGTGCCTTTGGCATGGCCACGGTCGACTATCAATGGGTCGCATTTAGCCAAGATATCTACAAGGGCTTTACCGGTATGCAGGAAATTTTCCTGTTATCACTGTTGATTGGCGGTTTATCGGCGTTAATTCGGCAGCAAGGTGGCTTACAGTTTTTAGCCAATAGCGTGGCCCGTATTACCAGTGCGCTGTTTCGTCAGCCGCAACAACGAGCAGCCTTTGGTATCGTCGGTTTAACTGCGGTGACTAACTTAGCCGTGGCCAATAACACCGTGACCATTTTGTTATCCGGTGAGGTGAGCAAAAATCTAGCGGAAAATGGCAATTTAGCGGCACGACAAAGTGCCAGTTTGTTGGATATCACAGCCTGTGTGGTGCAAGGCGTCTTACCCTATGGTGCGCAAGCACTCTTAATGGGTGCCAGCTTTGGCTTATCGCCACTGCAGGTTAGTCTGCATACCGGTTACTGTTTTATTTTGCTAGCCGTTACCTTGGCGGTGATTATCTGGCGCAAACCCTTAGAAGGGCGTGCACCAGCCACTGCCTAGCAGGCGATTAATTCGTGCTCGGTAGCTCCATAACGCCATCGATTTCAATTTGCGCGCCCTTGGGCAAGCCTTTGACTTCGATGGCAGCGCGAGCTGGGTAGGGGCTGCTGAAAAACTCCGCCATCACTTCATTCACAACGGCAAAGTTGCCCAAATCAGTTAAATAAATTTGCACTTTGACCATATCTTGCAGTGAACCACCAGCTGCTTCACAGACCGCCTGTAGGTTGTTGAATACCTGTACTGCTTGGTCGCGAAAATCCTCGCTGATAAATTGCATGGTGCTTGGTACCAGTGGAATTTGACCCGACAGGTACACCGTGGTACCAATTTTTACTGCTTGTGAATACGTGCCAATAGCAGCAGGTGCTTGGTCGGTATTAATAATCACTTTTGCCATACCCGTTATTTCCTTAAACGCGATACTCGCTGCACATCCGGCATTTTGCGAATATGGCGAATAACATCAGCGAGTTGTTTTCGATCATGTACGGTCAAAGCAATATCAATGTAGTAAATATTGGCATCGACCTCTTCGGTTTTGAGACCGTGAATATTGCAGCCGGTCAGCGCTATCGCCGAGGTGAGTTTAGCCAGCGCGCCCTGATGGTTGACAATCTCCACCCGCACTTCAGTGATGAATTCTGCTTCGGGTTTGTTATCCCACTGCACCGGAAAATAATGGCCGGGCTCATATTCATGGCCGCGCACATTTTTACATTCGCGACGGTGAATCACCAAGCCCTTGCCTGGGCTCACATGGGCAATAATGTCATCGCCTGGAATCGGTCGACAACACTTAGCAAAGCTCACCAATAAGCCATCGGCACCTTTTATCGCTAACGAGCGTTGATTGCCACCACCGCTGTTACTGTCATCTTTGAGATTGACCAACTCGCCCAATAAACGCTTGGCGATGGCAATAGACATCATGTTGCCAAGGCCAATTTCACGCAATAACTGCGGCACCGATTCAATTTTGGTTTCTTTCAATACCCGTTTGAATTCTTTACTTGGGATCTCGTCATAGTTCACTGGCCCCAGTGCTGCGCGCAATAAGCGCTCGCCCAGTTGTTCCGCTTCGCGGGTTTCTTGGCCTTTTAGGTATTGACGAATTTTAGCGCGCGCTTTGGCGGTCACAGCAAAATTAAGCCAAGCAATATTAGGTCGTGAGCCAGCCGCGGTTTTGATCTCAACAGTTTGCCCAGTCTCTAGCGGTTTACTTAAGGAATAAACTTTATGATTGACCCGTGCGCCAATGCAGCTATTGCCGATATCGGTGTGCACGGCATAGGCAAAATCAACCGGGGTGGCTCCTTGTGGCAGCTCGATAATGCGCCCTTCAGGGGTAAACACGTAAATTTCTTCTGGGAACAACTCAGATTTCACGTTCTCGATAAACTCAAAGGCGTTACCGGTGCTTTGTTGCAGCTCCAGCAAGCTTTGCATCCAGCGCCGCGCACGCACCTGCGCAGTGGTACCGCTACTTTCTTCGGTTTTATACAGCCAATGCGCGGCAACACCACGGTCTGCCATTAAATTCATTTCTTCGGTACGAATTTGTACCTCGACAGGAATACCATGCGGGCCCTTCAGCGAGGTATGCAGCGACTGGTAGCCATTGGATTTTGGAATGGCTATGTAGTCTTTAAAACGCGTTTCTATCGGCTTGTAGAGATTATGCAAGGCACCGAGCACGCGGTAGCAGGTATCGACATCGGCAACTACTACGCGAAAAGCGTAGATGTCCATAACCTGTTCGAATTGCAGTTCTTTATGCAGCATCTTCTTGTAAATGCTGTACAGGTGTTTTTCACGACCAATGACGCGCGCCGGAATAGCGTTATCACTCAGACGCTTGGCAATTTCTATTTCGACCCGCTCAACTAATTCACGACGATTACCACGGGCCTTTTTCACCTGTGATTCGAGTAACCGCGCACGCCAGGGATACATGGCAAAAAAACCATGGTATTCAAGCTCGTCCTTGATATCGTGGATACCGAGTCGATGGGCGAGTGGGGCGTAGATTTCGAGGGTTTCGCGGGCAATACGGCGACGTTTTTCAGGGCGTAAGTGACCGATGGTACGCATGTTATGGGTACGGTCAGCGAGTTTGATCAAAATCACGCGGATGTCATGCACCATCGCCATTATCATTTTGCGATAGTTTTCGGTCTGCGCTTCTTCGTGTGAATTAAATTGCAGCTTATCGAGCTTTGACACGCCTTCAACTAACTCAGCGACGGTGCCACCAAATTGTTCAGCGAGATCTTCTTGGGTAAAGCGGGTGTCCTCAATAACGTCATGTAACAACGACGCCATGATGGTTTCGTGATCCAAGCGCATGTCGGCGAGGATACCGGCCACGGCAACTGGATGAGTGATATACGGTTCGCCGCTATGGCGCTTTTGCGCGCTATGGGCATCTGCGGCCAAGCGATAGGCCGCAGTAATCTGATCTACCTGTTCAGCGGGCAGATACTCGAAAACTTTCTGCCGTAAACCTTCGAACAAATACACCCGTGTTACTCAATCCCACGCAGCGCATCAACAGCGGCCAGTTCATCAGCGTCTTGTTGCGCCATTTCAGTGCGCTCTTGCGCATCAAGGCGTTTGGCATCTATCAAGCCCTGCTCAATTTCACGCAATGCTACCACGGTAGCTTTCTCGTTGTTTTTCCATGGCACCAGTGAGTCTTTGCCTTGGGTGGCTAATTGCCGCGCACGGCGAGATGCAACCAATACCAGGTCAAAGCGGTTACCAATGCGATCAACAGCTTCTTCTACAGTTACGCGTGCCATAGTTACTCCAATAAATATCAATTCGGGCGAAAATAAACGGGTCAGGAATTATACGGATTTAGCCGTGATTCGCCAACAGATCTTTGAGTTTAGTCGCATGTCGTGACTGCTGCAATGCCATTCGTTGGCGCTGGGCCAGCACAATGTGCTCAAAATTGGCTAAGCTAGTGGCAAAGTCATCGTTGATCAGTAAATAGTCAAACTCATGATAGTGCGACATTTCTTGCTGTGCTTTTGCCATACGCTGGGCAATCACCGTATCGCTATCTTGGCCTCGATGGCGTAAGCGCTGCTCAAGCACAGTAAGACTTGGGGGTAGGATAAAAATCGACTGAGCCGCAGGGTACGCGTCGCGCACTTGGCGCGCACCTTGCCAATCGATATCAAGGAACACATCGATACCTTGTGCTAAGGTTTGCTCAATCACGGTACGTGAGGTGCCGTAGAAATTACCGAACACTTCAGCCCACTCATAGAACTCATGATTGGCAATTTTTTCTTGAAACCGTGCCACCGAAATAAAATGATAGTGCACGCCATCTTGCTCACCGGGACGAATCGCACGGGTGGTGCATGATACCGATACTTGCATCGAGCCATCGGCATAGCGATCAAGCAGCGCTTTGATGAGGCTCGATTTGCCAGCACCACTGGGCGCAGCAACAATAAATAAATTTCCAGGAGTGGTGGTGGTATTGGTCATGAACAAATTTTTGTCTATGGCTTGCTAATGACGACAAAGCATAGCATGTTGATAGCATTGCTACCACAGGAGAGAGTGTGATGACTACCGGTTGGATTCTAATCATTATTGCGGTGATTGTGCTGGTTTGGGCAATCAGTATCTACAACAATTTGGTGCGCCTGAAAAATCAGTATCAAAATGCCTTTGCGCAAATTGAGGTGCAACTGAAGCGCCGCTACGACTTAATTCCGAATTTGGTGGAAACCGCCAAAGCCTATTTGAAGCATGAAAGTGAAACCCTCGAGGCCGTGGTCGCCGCGCGTAATCAAGCCGCTGGTGCCCTTAAACAAGCTGCTGCAGACCCATCCAATGCCAGCGCTATGCAAGGCTTAGGTGGCGCAGAATCCGCCTTAGGTTCAGCCTTAGGCAGACTCAATGTGGTGATGGAAGCCTACCCTGACCTCAAAGCCAATCAGAATATGATGCAAGTCTCTGAAGAGCTGACCAGCACCGAAAATCGTGTGGCCTTCTCGCGCCAAGCTTTCAATGATGCAGTGATGAGCTTCAATACCTATCGCCAGTCGTTCCCACCGGTGATATTTGCGAGCTTTTTTGGTCATCCGAAAGATGCCAGCTTACTTGAGTTTGCCGACAGTGTAGAAATTCAAGCCGCACCGAAAGTGCAATTCTAAGGTGCTGGTTTGAGCCGTTATGGTTAATTTTTTTGAACAACAGCAGCAAGCGAAGCGCAACACCACCTTACTGGTAGTGTTGTTTATGCTCGCTGTCAGTCTGATCATTGCTATTGTCACCGCGCTGTCTGCGGTTGCTATGGGCTACCTTAACAACGATGCGCAAGGCACTTACCAGGTGCACGTCGGGCCGTTAATTTGGGTGGCTGCCGCCGTCGCCGGTGGAATTGGTCTCGTGATGTTGTTCAAGTGGCAACAACTCAAGCCAGGCGGGCATGTGGTTGCCGAGAGCCTCGGTGGGGTACGCATCGCCCCAGACACCCAAGACCCATTAGAACGGCGTATTCTCAATGTGGTTGAGGAGATGGCGATAGCAGCAAACATGCCAGTACCTGGCGTATATTTACTGCCCAATGAGGCTGCTATTAATGCTTTTGCCGCAGGCTATGCCACCAATGATGCGGTGATTGGTTTGACCCGCGGTGCCGTAGAGAGCTTTTCACGGGAGCAATTGCAGGCGGTTGTTGCACACGAATTCAGCCATATTCTAAATGGCGATATGCGCATGAACATTCGCCTTATCGCCGCCTTGGCAGGCATCGTAGCGCTCGCTAAGCTCGGTGAATTGTTATTGCGCAGTGCTCGTTTCAGTGGTCGTCGCAACAGCAAAGAGGTCAATCCGCTACCGTTTATTGGCTTAGCCTTGCTGATTATTGGCTGGATCGGGGTGCTATTTGGCAGCGTCATCAAAGCCGCTGTATCACGCCAACGTGAATATCTTGCCGATGCCGCCGCTGTGCAATTTACCCGCAACCCTGAGGCGCTATCTGGCGCGCTGAAGCAAATCGGCGCGCGCCAACACGGTAGTCGTCTGCAGCATAAAAATACCAGCGAAGCCGCGCATTTATTTTTCGGTAACGCGGTATCGAGTTGGTTCAGTGTTATGGCCACCCACCCGCCGTTGGACAAACGTATTAAGCGCATTGAGCCGCGTTGGAATGGCCGTTACCCTGAACCGCGCCAAGCCTTTAGTGAAACCGAGCAAGCCCACCAAGCGTCGCAACCACAACCAAGCGCACTCAACCGCTTGGCGCTACTGGCGCTGCCAACCCTGCTGCTGGAGCAAGCACGGAGCCCACAGCAAGCGCCGCAGCTGGTGCGTGAGCTTTTGGCAACCGCGGCTGCTGATAGCAGCACTGTCGCCAATCAACATCACCTCAACGCCGCCCAATTGTTAGCCTTAGTGGAGCTGTCTGTGCCAGCACTGCGATTGGCCCAAGGTAGCGAAAAAGTATCGTTACTGGCCGATCTGGAGCGCTTGGCGGATAGCCAAAGCTTATTTCACTGGTGCTTATACCAATTGATCGCACGGCAACTGCTACCGCCCAAACGTTTTGCCAAGCGTATCGATAATCAACAGGCTTTTGATCTGACGGTAGCGGCCATCAGTCAAGCCGATCAGGGCCAGCAGCTTGATTACCAGCAGCTTGAATTAGCTCTCAACACCTGTCGTCACTGGGCGCCCAGCATGAAAGAGAAGATCGTGGCGCGCTGGCTGCAAGTAGCGCAACACGACCAGAGTATTTCTGCGGTTGAGCAAAAACTTATCGCCACACTCTGTGCGTGTATCGACGAGCCCTTGCCTGACGCACTTTTGACCCCATCTAAGTAGCCACTCAATACAGCAATCCTTGTTGCAGCAAGCGATCCAATCCGTCTAGCTCTGCGTAGCTAGTGAACTATTGTCAAGGAGTACCGAATGACCTCTGCTTTATTTCGTCCGTTTGAATGCAAGACACTAAAGCTTCGCAACCGCACCGTGATGGCGCCAATGACTCGCAGCTTCTCACCAGGCAATGTGCCGAATGCCGATAACGTGGCCTATTACGCTCGTCGCGCCGCTGGTGAAGTGGGTCTGATCATTACCGAGGGCACCGAAGTCAATCATGCTGGCGCCAGTGGCTACCCCAATGTGCCGCATATTTTTGGTGCTGATGCTATGGCCGGTTGGAAAAAAGTGGTTGATGCTGTGCATGCTGAAGGTGGCCAGATTATTCCGCAATTATGGCATGTCGGCGCAGTGCGCAAACCCGAGCATGAAGGTGCAGCGCCGGCTTACTCGCCATCGGGATTATTTGCCCCAGGCAAGCATAATGGTGTCAGCATGACCAAGCAGGATATCGATGAGGTGGTTGCGGCCTTTGCCGAATCAGCGCGCTTAGCCAAAGAGGTTGGCTTTGATGGGGTGGAGATTCACGGTGCGCATGGCTACCTTATTGACCAGTTTTTATGGGCCGGCACCAACCTGCGTGATGACGAGTATGGTGGTTCGCTGGAGAACCGTGCGCGCTTTGCGGTAGAGGTGATCAAAGCAGTGCGCGCCGCAGTCGGCGAAGACTTTGCTATCGTATTCCGCTTTTCAACTTGGAAACAACAAGATTACCAAGCCAGCTTAGTCGATGGTCCAGAGCAACTGGCAGAGTTATTGGCGCTGTTAAGCGCTGCCGGTGTGGATGTGTTCCATGCCTCAACCCGGCGTTTTTGGGAACCGGAGTTCCCAGGCTCCGCGTTAAACTTAGCCGGTTGGACACAAAAACTCACCGGTAAACCGACCATCTCGGTCGGTAGTGTCGGTCTGACTGAAGACTTTATGAGCGGCACCTTTTTGTCGAAGCAGGAACAGGTGGAAAAATCAGGTCTTGATGAGCTCAACCAGCGCATGGACGCTGGCGAATTTGACTTGATTGCCATTGGTCGCGCCTTGCTGCAAGACCCCGATTGGGTGCGCAAGGTGCGCGAGGGTCGCGATGACGATCTGCAAGCCTTTAGCAACGCTTCGCTAAAACAGCTGTATTGATAATGGAGTAAGCCATGGCGCTGCACCGGGTTGGTTTATATTGGTTCAGTAACGACCTGCGGGTCGCTGACAACCCGCTGCTAGCGCAAGCGGCAAATGAGTGCCAACAGCTGATTTGTTTGTATGTGCTGCCGCCTGAATCGCGGCAGCCCAACCGCTATGGTTTACGTGGCTTAGGTGAGCAACGGTGGCGTTTTTTACAAGGTAGTTTGCGCGACCTGCAGCAGCAACTCCAAGTCCGTGGTCAGCAGCTTTTGGTGCTGCAGCAAAACCCCTTGCACAGCTTGGCTGAACTGATTAGCACCCATGGCATTGAGGCGATTTATTTTGCCCAGCACGCCGGCTATTATGAGCGTCGCTACCAACACATTTTGCGCCAGCGCTACCCGTTTATTCATTACAACAGCGCTGCCACCCATACCCTGTTTGACCCCCTACAATTGCCCTTTGACCTCGCCGATTTACCCGACAACTTTTCGAAGTTTCGACGCTTGGTCGAGTCTATCGACTTGCGCGCACGCATTGCTGCCGCAGAGCCAGCTGCCATTGCATTGCCACGCTCGCCGCTGAAAGCTGAGTTAGTGTTGCAGAAATGGCAGCAGTTACCAGCCACCAAAGTCATCGCTGACCACCCGTGGCAGGGCGGCAGTAGCGCGGCACTGCAGCATGTGCAACAGTACTTCGCTAGCAGCGCGCCGCAAACCTATAAAGAAACCCGCAATGCCCTCGATGATTGGTCGTCGTCGACCAAATTCTCAGCCTGGCTCGCTGATGGCTCGTTGTCGGTGCGACAAATCTTGACCGCGCTGACCCAGCATGAACAGCAGCAAGGCGCCAACGACAGCACCTACTGGATTTGGTTTGAACTGCTGTGGCGCGAGTATTTTCAGTGGTATGCCCATGCTCATGGTAAGCGCTTGTTCGCCTTTTCGGGGCTCAAGCAGCGCGGTCCAACCACCAGCTTTTATCCGGCTCGCTTTCAAAAATGGTGTACCGGCAACACCCCGTATCCGGTGGTCAATGCCTGCATGCGTCAACTCAATACCACCGGCTACATGTCCAATCGTGGACGGCAACTGGTGGCCAGCTGTTTAGTGCATGAGCTAGCGCTTGATTGGCGTTATGGCGCGGCCTATTTTGAGCAGCAGCTCATTGATTATGACGTGGCGGCCAACTGGGGTAACTGGCAATATTTGGCTGGTGTAGGTGCCGATCCGCGTGGTCATCGGCGCTTCGATCTGGATAAGCAAACCCGCCAATATGACCCGCAAGGCAGCTTTATAGCCTACTGGGGTAACAGTCGAGCGAGTTTAGTGCTCGATGATTGTGATGCCGCGGACTGGCCTATCAGCTAATGACATGCGCGGTGGTTTGGTTTAAGCGTGATTTGCGGTTGACCGATCATCTGCCGCTACTCCACGCCATACAAAGTGGTCAGCCGTTGCTGCTGATTTACCTAGTTGAACCGTTTCTCCAGCACGACCCACATTATCATCCCCGCCATTGGCAATTTGTCGCTGAAGCTATTGCCGATATCAACCAGCAACTCAAGCAACTAGGTACTGATGATGCCCAGCTTTGGGTGCTACATGGTGATGCCGTTGAAGTACTTGCCACACTGCAGCAGCAGCTGGGCATGGCTAGTTTGTACTCCCATCAGGAAATTGGCCTAGCCAACACCTATACGCGTGACCGTGATGTGCAGGCGTGGTGTACGCAAAATCAAATCGTTTGGCAGCAACCACAAACCGCTGGCGTGATTCGTGGTTTATCCAATCGCCAGCACTGGGATGAGCGTTGGAAACAGGTGATGCGCAGCAGCATTCAGCCCGTGCCTTGGCAAGCCGCCAGTTGGCTCCCGGTAGCACTGGTTCGCAACGCACTGGCGCAGTTTTCACCGCAACATCAGCTAGTCATCAACCATGCCCCGATAGCACAACAAGCGGGTGGCAGCAGCGCGGCCTGGGCGACCTTGCACGACTTCTTCGACAGCCGCGGTAAAAATTACCCGTACCACATTTCCAAACCGCTACTGAGCCGACAAAGTTGCTCGCGTATGTCACCACACTTGGCCTGGGGCACCATCAGTATGCGCGAGTTTTACCAGCATTTACTGCGGCAATGGCATACCCCGGGTTGGCGTAAAACGCTGATTGCTCTGGCATCACGATTACACTGGCATTGCCACTTTATGCAAAAGTTTGAGAGTGAATGTGAGATGGAATTTCGCCCAGTCAATCGTGCCTATGCGGACTTCCCTTATCGTCAAGACAGTCAGGTTAGTGAGCACTTACACGCGTGGAAAGAAGCGCAAACTGGATTTCCTTTAGTGGATGCCTGCATGCGCTGCGTAAAAGCCACTGGCTACCTCAACTTTCGCATGCGGGCCATGTTGGTGAGCTTTTTGTGCCATTTACTGCGTATCGACTGGCGCCTTGGCGTACAACATCTGGCCCAGCAATTTCTTGATTTTGAACCGGGCATTCACTACCCGCAATTTCAGATGCAAGCGAGCGTCACCGGTACCAATACCATCCGTATTTATAACCCCACCAAGCAGGCCCAAGAGCACGACCCTGAGGGTGAATTTATCAAGCAGTGGTGCCCCGAACTGGCTGAAGTGCCAGCACCGCTGATTGCTGAACCATGGCGTATGACCATGATGGAGCAGGCGCTGTATAACTGCCGTATTGGCCACGATTACCCTGCCCCGATCATTGATTTAGCCGTGGCTGCCAAGCAAGCGCGTGACTTACTTTGGGGCTACCGCAAACAACCGGCGGTCAAACAAGACGGCAAACGCATTGTCAGCCGTCATGTTCGGCGCAAATAAAGCCCTTAGCTGTGCGCGAGTGCCTGTGCCAAGTCAGCAATAATATCGTCACTATGCTCAATACCCACCGCCAGGCGAATGGCTTCAGGCCGCACACCAACCGCCTGCTGCTGCTCGGCACTCAATTGCCGATGGGTGGTTGACGCCGGATGACACGCCAACGATTTGGCGTCACCAATATTCACCAAGCGCTTGAATAATTTGAGCTGATCATAAAACGCCACACCGGCGGCGTAACCACCTTCGATACCAAAGGTAAGCAGCGCCGAGGGTGCTCCGCCGTTGATAATCGCTTGCGCGCGCTGGTAATGCGGATGATTCGGCAAGCCGGCATAGTTCACCCAACTAACTTTCGGATGCTGCTGCAAATACTCGGCAACTTTGACGGTGTTCTCACAATGCCGGGTGATGCGCAGTTCGAGTGTTTCCAAGCCCTGCAAAATCAGGAACGCATTGAATGGTGCCAACGCCGCACCAGTATTACGCAATGCTACTGTGCGGGCTCGAGCAATAAATGCAGCGGGGCCAAAACTAGCGTTATACACAACGCCGTGATAGGCCGGCTCAGGCTGACTAAATTGTGGAAACTTAGCGGCATGTTTGGGCCAGTCAAAACGGCCAGAATCAATGATAATACCGCCAATCGTTGTGCCATGACCGCCGATATATTTGGTCAATGAATGCACCACAATGTGCGCACCCAAAGCAATTGGCTGACACAACAGCGGCGTCGCCACGGTGTTATCGACCACCAGTGGAATTCCCGCCTGTTCAGCTACGGCAGCAAGACCAGGAATATCAGCGACCGTACCCGCTGGGTTACCAATGGTTTCGCAATATAAGGCTTTGGTATTTTCATCCACGAGGCGCGCTAGGGCTTCAGGTTCATCTGAATCGGCAAAACGCACCTCAATACCAAAGCTCGGCAGCATGTGCTTAAACAGCGTGTAGGTACCGCCATATATGTGCGGGGTGGTGACGATATTATCGCCCTGTTTGGCTAAGGTGATCAGTGCATATTCAATGGCAGCCATGCCCGAGGCAACGGCGAGCCCAGCAATACCGCCTTCAAGCGCTGCCACCCGCTGCTCTAACACATCATTGGTGGGGTTCATGATGCGCGTATAAATGTTGCCTGGCACCGCGAGGTCAAACAGATCGGCACCATGCTGAGCGCTATCGAACTCATACGCGGCGGTTTGATAAATAGGTACCGCGGTGGCTTTGGTGGTCGGGTCGCACTGAAAACCGTGGTGAATGGCGAGTGTGGCTGGATGATAGTGGCTCATGAAAGTTACCTCTGTGATCAATGAATGAGTTCAAGAATATCGCTGTGCACGCCAGCAGCGGTTACCTCACGCCCAGCGCCTGGGCCCTGAATAATCAGTGGGTTTTCAGCGTAATGGCAGCTGTAAACAATGAAGTTGGCGTTACCCGGTGGCAAATGTGCATAAGGTGATTGTTGCGTGATAGGCGTCAACTCGGCGCTAGCGACCACGCCATGACTGTGCTGTTGCACCGCACCTAAATAGCAAAACTGCTGTGCCTGCGGATGCTGGCTAAAGCGCCATTGCTCAAAATGTTGATCAAACAACTCGCGCTGCTGCCAGAATTGTTCCACCGAGCAATGACGCAGCTGCGGTGGCACTAAATTAGTTATTTGTATGTCGGCTAAGGCCAGCTGCCAATCTGCCTCGCGAGCCAAAATTAGTAGCTTTCGAGCTACATCCATGCCACTGAGATCAAGGCGCGGATCGGGCTCAGTGAGACCGCGTTGTGCGGCCTGCTGCAACCAATCTGACAGGCGGTCGCCAGGGCGATAATGCTGAAAAATCCAGCTGAGCGAACCGGAGAAATTACCTTCTAAGCGACGTAATTGATCATGACAGGCAAGTCGCTCTCGAATGGCGCGTTGAATAGGCAGGCCGGCGCCCACAGTGGTGTTGTATAGCCAACGCTGACCGCTTTGCTGCAGCTGTTGGCGCAGCTGCTGATAAAATAATGGGTTGCTCGAACCAGCATACTTATTGGCACTAACCACGTCGGCACCGGCGGCAAACCAACTTGGATAATCACGGCTAATGGTCTTGCTGGCAGTTAAATCGAGCACAATGACCTGCTGGCCTTGGTCACGGAGCGCCGCGATAAGCGGCTCTATGGCACACCGAGGACCAGCCTGTTGCCACAACTGGCGCCATGATTTGGCGCTATATGGTGCCGCCAATAAAGCACTATGTTGCGAACTATGCATAGAATGAATGTAGGCATGCGGCGGCAGTTTCTCGGCGAATTGATCCAGCCAAGCACTGGCGATATGCCCCACCCCAACAACAATAATTGCGAAGCTAGTCACCGCGCACCTCATGACTTAAAAACAGTCGCAGCGGCTCGGCATAGGCGGCAACACTCTTGATAAAGCCATCGTGGCCATAACTCGAATCAACGCGATGAAGCGCATAACAGTTGGGTAATAAGGCGGCAAACTCATGCAATAACTCGGGCGGCACCAATTGATCGCTGGTAAAACCGATCAGTAACAGCGGCTGCTTGATCAGCGCTGGCTCCAAGCGATAGGTATCCAGTGCCGGGCCAAATAGCTCAAACAGTTGCCGCGCTCGCAAGGCATCGCGTTGCACCAAGGCCGCACCTTTGCGCTCTATATACTCAACCGCCTGCTGTGGGTCACTGAAGTAATGGTCCATAGCGGCACTGCTGCGATAGCTCAACATCGCCAGCGCTCGGGCTAATTGCAAACCTCGTTCACTGCAGCCAGCTGCATCGGCGAGTTGCACCAACTGGCGTTGAAAATGGCGCAACATCACGGCTTGTGCTGGCGGCCGATGGGCAGCGCCAATGATGACTAAGCGCTCGATGGTCAGGCTGGGGTGTTGCGCCAATTCGAGCGCCACTAAGCCACCATAGGAGCCACCAATAACACCATGTAGGTGGGTTAAACCCAGTTGCTCTATAGCCTGCGCAATCAGCTGTGCTTGCGCGCTGATTGAGCTCGGTGGTGGTTGTACTGATGACTCACCAGTACCACCGGCATAATCCACCGCTAATATGCCGTAATGACTGACATCAACCGCGCTAAACAGCGCCTGCCACCAGCCCTGACCATCGCTGCGCCAGACCTCACGACCACCCGATATACCACCAAGCACCAACAACAGCGGACCGTGAGTATTCCCAAATTCGTTGATATAGAGCGTCCCGCCGGGTACGCGACAGACATGGGTCACCGGCTGCTGAACTGTTGTGGACATGCATGAACCTTGAGCTTAGTCGCTAATAGAATGGCGCTACATTAGCGGGCAAAATAGATTTTGTCAATCTAGACGTTTAGACGGCTATAAAATAGTGACGTGAGCATTGCAACAGTCGTTGCATATGGGTCCAACTCCAGTTAATTTGACTAAGTTATGGTCAATCCACCATCTATCAACGAGGACCTTCTATCATGCTGTCATTCCGCGCCAGTGTTGTGATCCCTGCTATTCTGTTGACGCTATCAAGTGCTGTACAGGCCGAAAAAATCGCTCTAGTCGGCGGTCGTTTAATTGATGGCACTGCCGAACTACCGTTACGAAATAGTGTTATTTTGGTCAATAACGGCATCATCGAACAAGTCGGTAGCGTCGGTCAGTTAGCGGTACCAGAGGGTTATCGGGTAGTATCCACCGAGGGTCATGACGTACTCCCTGGGTTGTGGGAAAACCATGCGCACATCCAGCTCACCGGTCACTCTGACTACCGCCACTGGCAGGCAAATTATCGCGACCGCTTTGTTGATGAAGTGATGCCGGCCGCGCTGGTGCAATTGTTATTGGCCGGAGTCACCAGTGTCCGTGATTTAGGCGCCCCGCTTGAGGATACCCGCATCATTAAACAACGGCTGGCAGATAAGGTGATCCCCGGCCCAACCTTGTATGCCTCCGGCCCGTTTATTCAATGGCAGGTCGATGATTGGCAAAGTGGCTATCGCTGGGCAGTACGAAATCAGCAAGATGCGGTGAGTAAAGTCAATCAACTCGCCGATGCCGGTATGGATATTGTCAAACTGATCGATCAAGATGATATGCCGCGTGATGTGGCAGAAGTGATTGTGCAACAAGCGCACAAACGCGGCATGAAAGTGGTTGCTCACTCGCATAAACCCGATGAAATTCGTTTGGGTGTAGAAATTGGTGTCGATAACTTTGAACATACCGGTCTCACCACCGCCCCGGGCTACCCGGACGATGTGCTAACCGCTCTGAAAGAGCGCACCGCAACAGGTATTTTCCATGGTTTGATGTTCTGGACCCCTACAGTAGAGGGGCTATGGAGTTACCAAGATACCGTCGCCAACCCAGAACATCTGGATAATACCTGTTGGCATCGCGGTCTAAAAGCCGACACCATTGCCGATATCCAGCAATCAATTGCCAAACCAGGCCACTTGAGTTATTCGCAACTCGTGCCGCTGCGCAAACCAACGTTAAAACGTAAAATTGAGCAACTCAAAGAAGCCGGAGTAGTGATGTTGGTTGGCACCGACGTTGGCATTCCAATGAAGTTTCATTGCCAAACCACCTGGCACGAAATGGCAGTATGGGTTGATGATTTAGACTTTGGTGCGATGGAAACGATTCGTGCCGCAACCTACTGGCCGGCAGTGATGATGGGCGTACAAGACCGTTATGGTTCAGTGGCACCGGGTAAGGTAGCTGACATTATTGCGGTACGCGGTGACGTGCTGAAATATATGAGTTTAATGCAGCGCGTCGACCTGGTTATGAAAGACGGTGTGATTTACAAACAAGATGGCAAAGTGAACGAACAACTGTTGCCACCCGCACTTAGACAATAACCACCACTTGGTTACGACCGTGCTCTTTACCTTGGTAGAGGGCGCGGTCAACACGAATCAGCACATCTTCGAAGCTTTCATCATGCGAGTCAAACTGACTGACACCGAGCGTGATAGTGATCTGTACCTGCTGACCGTCAAAATCAAAAACATGCGCGCCAACGGCTTGACGAATACGCTCTGCTAGTCGTTCAGCATCAGCAATAGTGGTACGTGGTAAAAATATCGCAAACTCCTCGCCACCAATGCGTGCCACCACATCAGCACTGCGTACTTGCTCGCGCAAAATATCGCTGATCGTGCGCAACACCACATCGCCAATTAAGTGCCCGAAGGTATCGTTAATACGTTTAAAGAAATCCAGATCAGCACTTAACACACAACACCGTGTAGGTGTCTGTTGCCGCTTGCTACGGGCAAATTGGGTTTCTAATACCTCGACAAAATAGCGACGGTTATACAAGCCAGTCAGTGCGTCGGTAATTGATTGTGTTCGTAACACCAATTCAAGCTCTTTGCGCTCAGTGATGTCTTGGATGGTTCCCGTAATGACCTCACTCCCATCGGCCAAAAAGCGTTTTGACGCCCATTCGTGAACCCAGCGAACCTCACCGTTAGGCCAAATAATACGAAACTCCACGTCGTGAAAACCGAGTTTGGCAAGATTCTCTGAAGCCACCTCAATGAGCGCATTGTCATCGGGGTGCATGCAGCGTCTAAACGCCTCAAGTGATAGCTTAAAGGTGGCTTTATCGACACCAACAATCTTGTAAACCAAGTCTGACCATAGCAGCGACTGGTCAGCTAAGGAAAATTCCCAATAACCCAATTGAGCAACTTCTTGTGCTGCCAGGAGCTGACCCTGGCTGCGTTGCAGTTCTATCTCAACCACTTTGCGGTCAGTAATATCAACCAGTAAGCCGTGCCACAACACATTGTTATCGGCATCGCGCTCGGGGACTGCGTGGCCATAAACCCACCGAATAGCGCCGTCTATGCTTACGCGATATTCCAACGCCCAAGGGGTTAATGTACGCGCTGATATCGCAATACTATCCGAGACGGTCTCTAAATCATCGGCATGAATCGCCTTAAACACCATGCTTGCGTCGTCTCGTACTGCCTCTGCGGTAACCCCATAAATACGTTCGATGCCATCACTGGCATACGGAAAGCGCATGTGCCCATCGCTGCGCATCTCAAACTGATACAGCACGCCGTGCACACTCTTAGCGAGCTTGTCGAGACGTTGGCTCAATTCATTTTCACTACTAATATCCGTCAACGACCCAACATATTCGGTGATCTCGCCATTTTCGTTGTGTTGCGCGCGCAAGCGGTCATGCACCATCACATAATGGCCGTTGACATGACGCATGCGGTAGTGCTCGATCAGATCGCCAGGTGAGCCTTGCCGTAACCAGCGCAATACGCGCTGACGCACTTCTTCACGATCAGCATCGTGAATGCGCTGCCATTTCGCTTCATTACTGCTCGCCAACCATTGTTCTGGGGTGTCGCCAAGTACTTCGGTGATTTGCTTTGAGACATAGGTATAGGTGAGACCAGCTGCGCTGGTTTGGGTATAAACTGCAGCCGGCAGACTATCCAAAATGGCACGCATGCGAGCTTTATTATTGGCCAGCCGCTGTTCATTTTCTTTCAGTGCAGTGATATCAAAATGGGCACCAGCCAACCATTCCGCCTGACCATCGGCGCTATAAGTTGCAATGCGTCCACTATCGCGGATCCAACGCCAGCCACCATCTTTGTGACGCACGCGCAGATCACAGCGGTATTCAGGAGTTTTGCCGGCAAAGTAGTCCGCCAGAGCGGCATCAGAACGAACCAGATCGTCAGGGTGGCACACAGCACGCCATGTGGCTATGGAGATGGGTTCCAGCTCAGCCAAACTGTAACCGAACATGGTGGCCCAAGCTTCATTAAAACGGGTTTCGCCAGTTTGCGCGTTCCACTCCCAGGTGCCCGCACCCGTGCCGTCTATAATTGTTTGTAGACGCGCCAGCTGTGAACCGAGATAATCATCCGTCATAATGAACTAACCTAAAGTGCTTTAGCTACAGCTTAATAAACGTTTCGACAATGTAAAGGGTAATTTTATGCCAACGTTTGATATCGTCTCAGAAATCGACAAAGTAGAACTTAAAAACGCGGTTGATAACGCTACCCGCGAAATCGGCACTCGCTTTGATTTTCGTGGTGTGGAAGCGCGTGTCGAGTTAAAAGAGTTTACCGTCACCTTAACCTCAGAATCTGAATTTCAGGTGCAGCAGCTGCAAGACATTTTCAACAATCACTGCGCTAAACGCGGCATTAGTGTTGCCGCCTGTGATATTCCCGACAAGGCCACGCACAGCGGTAAGACCTATAGTATGGCGATCACCTTCAAAAATGGCATCGATCAAACATTAGCCAAAGATATCGTTAAGCGTATCAAAGATGCCAAATTGAAAGTGCAAGCGGCTATTCAAGGCGAGAAAGTGCGGGTTACCGGTAAAAAACGTGATGACTTACAGACCGCCATCGCACTGTTGCGCAGTTCTGATATCGAGCAACCGCTGCAGTACGAAAACTTCCGTGACTAATACCTGCCCGCTGTGCGGTCATGGCCAGACAGCGTTATTTCATACCCTTACCCGTGGCGCTCAGCAAGGGCGCCAATTTTGGCTTTGCCCAGTCTGCGCGCTAGTTCATGTACCACGACAATTCCAGCTCAGCGAAGCCGCTGAAGCAGCGTTTTACCAAACTCATGAAAATAATCCCGATGACCCAGGTTACCGGGGTTTTTTAAACCGTGCAGCGCAACCTTTATTGGAGCGTTTAAAACCAGTATCAGTAGGCTTAGATTTTGGCTGCGGCCCGGCACCGACACTCTCACGCATGCTGGCTGAGCACGGTCATCAGTGTGCCGACTATGATTACTATTTTGCTGGTGAACCGCAGCTGCTGGAACAGCAGTATGATTTTATTACCTGCACTGAGGTGATTGAGCATATCAGTCAGCCGGCACAGACTTTCGCATTGTGGCTACGCTGTCTGAAACCGGGCGGCCTGTTGGTGGTAATGACACAATTATGGCTAAGCCAACAACGCTTCAGTCAGTGGAACTATCGCAACGACCCTACTCATATCGCCTTTTATCATGCTGATAGTTGGCGCTGGGTAGCTCAACAGTGGCCGCTCGATATCTGCTATCAACAGCGCGATGTAGTTATATTTCAACGCAAAATCGACTAGCATAGAGCTAGCCAAGCAATAGGAACCAGTACATGTCGTCTCGCACCGCACCACAATGGCAAGCTCGCCGCTCCGGAGAGTCACTGCAACGCCCGGGTGATCAACGTAATCCGTGGCAACGCGATCGTGCGCGGGTGCTGCACTCAGCATCATTTCGACGGCTGCAATCGAAAACCCAAATCATGAACGTTGGCGAAAATGATTTTTATCGCACTCGCCTCACCCATAGTTTGGAAGCGGCACAGATTGGTTCATCGTTGATTAATCAGCTACAACGGGTCGCCACACCAGAACTTGCGGAATTACTGCCTGACCTGAACTTAATGGAAACCCTGTGCCTCGCCCATGACATTGGCCACCCGCCGTTCGGTCACGGTGGCGAAACCGCCCTGAACTTCAAGATGCTGCAATCTGGTGGCTTTGAAGGAAATGGTCAAACCTTTCGCATCGTCGGTAAATTAGAAGCTTACCACCCTGAACACGGCATGGACCTGACCCGGCGATCACTGTTCGGCTTGCTAAAATATCCGGTACTGATGCCACCATTGCCAGCACCACCGGCCCAACAACCGGGTAGCTTGAGTCAATGGAAACCCGCTAAAGCGTTGTTCGCTTGTGATGCCGATTTATTGGACTGGGTGCTGCAGCCGCTAAACGATAGTGACCGCCAGTTGTTTCAGCAGGTCGATGTGCTCGACCGTTCGCCATGGCAAAAGTCGCGGCATAAGAACCTCGACGCCTCGTTAATGGAGCTAGCTGATGATATTGCCTATGGGGTGCACGACTTGGAAGATGCGGTGGTGACTGGCACCTTAACAGAGGGTCAATGGAACCAACACTGCGGTCAATTCTATCAGCTGCTGAGCCCAAACCTGGGGCAAACCGTGCGCTCACTCGGCCAGCAGTTATTCAGCGCGGAGCACCATTTACGCAAAGACGCCATTGGTGCGCTGGTCAATATTTTCGTCACCCAAGTGCAAATCACTGAAGTACTTGCCGGTGCCAGTGAACCATTGATTCGTTACAATGCGACCTTACCGAGTGAGGAACGATTACTGCTTGATAGTCTCAAAGCGGTGGTGTTCGAACACGTCATCAACCAACCTGATATTCAACAGCTACGCTATCGCAGCCAAAACATGCTGTTAGACTTATTTGGCGCCTTTCATACCGAGCCTGAGCGATTATTGCCTCGCAATACGCGAGCACGCTGGCGAGCAGCCTTTGAGCAGCAGGGGCAAGTCAGTGCCGACCGCATTCTATGCGACTATATCGCTGGCATGACCGACGACGATGCCGAACGCATGTACCGCAATTTATTTATGACCTAAGCCTTTGTAGGTACAAATAAGAATAATTCGTATTTAGTATTGTAATTGCGAATTATTCTTATTTATAATAGCGCCAACATTTCCTCTAGGTGCTAAATTGTTATGAAATCTTATCATTTGTCTATGGTTGCATTGGCCATTACTGCAGCGCTATTACCCCTTACCTCTGCTGCTCAAGAAACTACCAGCGAACAAACCGAGCAAGCTGAAAGCAGCAAGAAGCGTATGCCGACCATCGAGGTGATCCGCGTTAGCGGTGAGCGTGTCAGCCATGCCTACAACGAAACCGGCACCGTTGTGCTGATCGATCGCGAACAAATCGAAGCGCTGCAACCGCTCTCGACCGAGGATGTGCTGCGCCGCATTCCGGGTATCAACATTAAAAGTGAAGAAGAAACCTCTATTGTTGCCAACTTTGGCCTACGCGGTTTATCCGCCAGCGAATCAAAGTCATTGCTACTTGAAGATGGCGTGCCGGTGGCTCCGGGCTTGTTTATCGGTAATGACCGTTACTTTAACCCGCGCATTCAGCGGGTCGATACCGTTGAGGTACTGAAAGGTTCAGCATCATTACGTTACGGCCCGTCAACCATTGGTGGCGTAGTCAACTACATCACCAAAACCCCCGATGACGGGGTAAAATTAGCCGCTCGTTTAGGCTCATTTAATCTGCAAGAAGTGACTCTTGAAGCCGGTGGTCGCAGTGATGATGACCGCAGCTTCGCTGGGGTGGTGGTCACCCATGCCAGTAGCGACGGTTTTATGGACAAAGGCTATGATATGACCGATGTGATGGTCAAAGCCGGTAGCGAGATCACTGCCGACCAGCGTATTGGTGTGAAGTTATCCTACTACACCAACGACGCCAATATTTCGTATCGCGGTTTGTTGTTAGACGCCTACAACAATGGTGAGCGCTACAATCCGGCGCCGGACGACTGGTATCTGACTGACCGCGTGGCGTTTGACGTCAATCACCAGTGGCTGATTAGTGATTCTGTCAGCTTAAAAACGTTACTGTATTGGAGCGACGTTAGCCGTGATTATTGGCGTTATAACGTTGACACCGCAGCCTCAAACACCGCCGGACGCTGGGTCTATACCGATAGCTTAACCGGCAATAATCGGAGCTTTGAGCGCTTAGGTATTGAGAGCCGTTTAAGTGTAGCGCATGAGCTTGCTGGTTGGGCGGCAGAAAGTGAGTTCGGCCTGCGCATCATGACCGAAGAGTCTGATGATAATCAAATTCGCGCCACCCGCGCCGACGACCGCAACGGCCCTAACACCCGTGCACGGCAAGATAGCGCTACCAGTTATGCGGGTTATGCCCAAACTCGTTTAGCAATTAACGATAAGCTGAGCATTACTCCTGGCCTACGCATTGAATCGTACCAGCAAGAGCGCGTGGTATTTACCCAGAACAATGCCACCGCCAGCACTGATAATACCGAATTTTTGCCTGGCGTTGGCGCCACTTATGAGTGGTCGGCAACGGCACAACTTTACGGTGGAATTTATCGAGCCTTTTCGCCAGCGAGTAACGGCGTAGCTCTTGATGGCTTAACCGACCAACAGCTTGATGGTGAGCGCTCGACCAACTATGAAATTGGTATTCGTGGTGATAACGGTGAATGGCGTTATGAAGTAGCAGCCTTCATGATGGACTTCTCCAATCAAGTGGTAACCGGTAACAGCGACCCTAATTTGTCGCAATCAAACGCTGGTGCTACCTCACACGAAGGCATGGAAATTGCTCTTGGCTATGATTTTGACAACGGCTGGGCATGGGATGCTAACGCCACCTGGATCCCCACCTCTGAATTCAACAGCGGTGACTTTGCTGGCAATCGTTTACCCTATGCGCCGAAAATACTGGCCAACCTCAGCTTAAGTTATCAATACGATAATCTGAGTGCCGCATTCACGGCCCATCATCGCGGTGAGCAGTTCGGTTCTCCTGATAATCGTATGGATATTCCTGCCGATGCTGCTGGTGGTATTTGGGGTGGTTTATTACCCGCTTACACAGTGCTCGACGTCACTGCGCAGTATCAGCTCACGGCAGAGTTGCAATTGTTTGCTGCGGTCAAGAACTTGACCGATGAAAGCTACATTAGCGGCTTACGCCAAGGCATTTATGTTGGCCCAGAGCGTAGTTTTGAAGCGGGCTTCCGTTACAATTTCTAACACCCCATCGCGGTAAAAAATGGCCTCTCATGAGGCCATTTTTTTAATTGCGATGACGGCGCAGCCAACTCCAGCGATGCAGTAGCCAGCCCACCAACACGATTGCACTGCCGAAACATAGTACGTTGATATCAACAAATACCGCTAAGCTTAAACAACTTACTAAGCCCAATACTGACACCCAGCGCGGTACAAAGCGTTGCTCCGCCGGTACCTGTAACGCCGCCAAATTAGTGATGCTGTAATACACCAACACGGTGAAGGCACTAAATGACCAGGCCAGTTTTAAATCGCCCGCAGCAATGAGTAGCACCATTACAGCCGCTGTTGCCCAAACTGCCGCAGGGGCCGAGCTGCGGTCGGCATTCAGCCGCGCTAACGCTGCAGGGGCATCGTGGCGGCGCGCCATAGCCAATACCACCCGCGATACCCCTAAAATTAGATTCAACACCACCCCAGCCATGGCGATCACCGCACCTATCATCACCAGTTGCTGCCATAAATCAGCTTGCATCCAGGCCGCCAAGCCGGCTTGCTTGACAGCCGGAGCTGGTAATTGCAGCAACGCCCAGCCAACGGCTAGATACAGCAAGGTCACCACCACCACAGTGGCGATGATCGCGCGTGGAATCGTACGGCGTGGCTGCTGCACTTCCTCGCCCATGGTGGCGACGCGACCATAGCCGGTGTAGGCTACAAACATCAATGCTGCAGCTGCCAGCACATCGATCAGAGCGGGTGCTGCAGTGACCGTTACAGTATCTGCCACGGGCTCACTGCCAGCATAGACCACGAATACTAACAATGCCGCGACCGCTAGCGCCACCAGTAAGGCATTGACCCGGTTGGAGCGCCGTACGCCACCGACCACCAGTAGGGTGAACGCAATAATGACCGCGGCAGCATAAACACTCACCAACCAAAATGGCCCACCCAGCCAAAGCTGCAACGCAGCACCGATAGCCAAGCCAGCAGCTGCAGCCGACGCTGACTTGGCGAGCACAAATAGCCAGCCGGCAATAAAGCCCAAATCATGATTCAAAAATTGATAGCCGTACTCGTAGGTACCGCCGCTCACTGGGTGAATTGCGGCCAATTGCGCGCTTGATAAACCGTTACAGGCAGCCACTAGCGCAGCCAAAGCAATCGCCCATAGTAAATAGCTACCGGCCAATTCAGCGCTCAAGGCGATACTGACAAAAGCACCGGTACCTATAATCGAACCTAAGCCTAAAATAACTGCGCCGGCCAACCCAGTGGTTCGCTGCAACTGCTCGGATCTGTGCATATTTTTTCCTTATCGGGAATGTTCAAGCCGATCGATGGTCAGTACACTAACTAAAACCTCGGAGAGTTCCTACCATGCCTGATATCGTCATTGCTTTTTTCGCCCTCGGCTTGCTCGCAGGGCTGGTTAAATCTGACCTAAAAGTACCGTTACCAGTCTATGAAATACTTACTATTTTACTGATGCTCAGTATCGGTATTAAAGGTGGCTTGGTCCTCAACGACCCTGATCTCAACATCAATTATCTGAGTTTGATCGCGGTAACGCTTTTGGGTGTTGTGGTACCACTGCTGGTTTACCCTGTTTTACGCTATGTCGTGCGCTTAGATCAAATCAACGCAGTGAGTATTACCGCCCATTATGGCTCAGTCAGCGCCGGTACCTTCGCCGTGGCGTGGGCGTTAGCCGATAGCGCAGGTCTTACCATCGCCCCAGAAACCACACTATACCTGGTATTACTGGAATTACCGGCAATCATATTAGCCTTAGCCTATTACCAGAAGATGAACCCCAGTAAAGGGGTCACACATAGTATGCGTGATGTCTGGATTGAGGCCCTCACGAGCCGCGGTGTGTTACTGCTGGTGGGTGGCTTACTGATTGGTTGGGCCTACGGACCAGTGGGCTTAGCGCCCATTGAAGGTACCGTGATTGGTGGCTTCAAGACACTCCTAGCATTATTCCTATTAGAAATGGGCCTGACCACCGCACAAGTATTCCGCCCAGTACCCTGGCAGCACTGGCGCCTAATGTGCTTTGCCGCCGCCACACCATTTGCCTTAGCCTGGCTTGGTGTCGGTGTGGGTGTGATGTTGGAGTTACCGAATGGCAGCCTATTTATTCTTGCCGCATTGACCGCCAGTGCGTCGTACATTGCCGCGCCCGCGGCCATTCGCGCGGGCATTAAAGAAGCCGATTTAGGCTTGGCCATGTTGGCCTCGCTGGGAGTGACCTTCCCGGTCAACGTGTTACTGCATTTGCCCTGGTTAGTATCACAGTTTTCCAGCTCGTAACCATTGTAGTCTTAGCCACACTGCGCAGCCAGCTACAAAGCTGGCTAGCGCAGCAAGGGTTAACGCTGTCATACCGAGGGCTTTATAACTTAAGGCGCCTAGCAAACCTCCGATAAAAAACCCCAACAGCAAACTCAGCAATAAGCCAAATTTCCAACTTTGAATGCTACGATCACGCCAGCGATTACCCAGCAAAGCCCCCAAGTCGGTGACAATGCCGGTCACGTGGGTCGTCCTTAAAATCAGTCCGCGGTAACTACTGGCCATGGCATTTTGTAAACCACAGGCGGTAGCTGCCAAGGTTACCGAGAGGTTGCTATCAGACTGTGCAGCGATACTGGCAATACTTAACAGCACACCCTGCAACATTAACGCTACGCCATAACGACGCGTCATCTTAAAATGGGTGTTACCAATCAGTAGCCCTGATAGAAAAGCACCCGCGAAAAAACCCAGCACAATCGAGCCAACCAGCAACAGGTCATGCTGATCAAGGGCGGCGATATCAATACCCAGTTGCGATACCGCACCGCTCATATGACTTACTGGAACTTTGAAAAAGCCCAGCATCACCACATTGATGTAGCCGGCCAGTAACGCCAGAAAGGCACCACCGCTTATGATCCACGGCCGCTCAGGATGCTGCTGAAACGCTTCCGCTGAGGATTGATTTTCTGACGCATTCATAAGCTGACCCTGCTAAGCTACGGATACCTATCATTTGCCAAAATTGGAGTAAATGTCTATGAAAATCTATGAAACCGCGAGTGCCCCAAACCCTCGGCGAGTACGCATGTTTTTGGCTGAAAAGGGCCTGCTTGATGAGGTTGAACGGATCGAAATTGATATTGTGAAGGGGGAAAACCTCACCCCAGAATTTGTTGCCCGTAACCCAATGAAAAAGGTGCCGGTATTGGAACTGGATGACGGTACTTGTATTGCTGAGACCATGGCGATTTGCCGTTACTTTGAGGTGGCTTATCCAAACGCGCCTAAGTTGCTTGGCGACAGCGCCACGGAGCAAGCGCTGATTGAACAATGGCTGCGTTGGATAGAGTTTTATTTCTTCATGCCCACCGGCATGTGCTTTCAACACTCTACCGGTTACTTCAAAGACCGTATGACGCCCTATCCGGAGTGGGGCGCCGAATGCGGTCAGCAAGTCAGTAGTTACTTCAGTTTTCTCGACCAACACTTAGCCACACGAGCATTCATTTGCGCTGAGCAATTTACCGCGGCCGATATCAACGCCTTTACCACAGTTGCTTTTGCCCGGGTGGTGAATATTCGTATCCAACCCGAGCAGCAGCATCTGCAGGCTTGGTATGACCGCATCAAAGCGCGGCCCAGCGCCAGCGTTTAGAGAATCGTCGGGTTGCCTTGCCACATCGCAAAAGTCAGTGCAGTGGCAAAGGTGACCCAGGCTAAATAAGGCAACAAGAGGGCGCCGGCTAATTTATCGCTGCGCCAGAACAGCACCATGGTGACGATAATCGACAACCACAGCAGTATGATTTCAACAAAGGCTGCAGCGCCCAAATACCAGGCAAAGAATACCCAGCTCCACAAGGCGTTTAATAGTAGCTGTCCAACAAACCACCATAATTCGCGACTAGCGGCTTGCCAACTGCCAGCTAAACGCCAAATTTGCCAAGCCGCTACCGCCATCATAGCGTAGAGCACCGTCCATACCGGGCCAAACAACCATGCTGGTGGCGCCCATGATGGTCGCACTAGTTCCGTATAAAATTCTGGCGCATTCATTGATCCAGCCGCGCCAATAGCAGCGGCCGCGTAAACTAAAATCAGCCAGCCAACGAGGCCCAATACTTGTTTTGTGGTGGTCATGGTTTATCCTTATGAGCTGTTGTCGCCGCGTAGAGTCGTAACCTAATCATGA
>CAYXGO010000003.1:0-663 GCA_964464575.1 uncultured Pseudomonas sp.
GCGTTAAAGGCCTGATAAACCGCGTTACTTTTGGGCGCCAAGGCACAATAAATCAGTGCTTGTGCTATGGCGCGCTCGCCTTCAGCAGGGCCTACGCGGGTAAAGGTATCCCAAGCCTGCAATGCCAGTTGTAGCGCACGAGGGTCGGCATTACCAATATCTTCTGAGGCGATAGCCAACAGCCGCCGCGCCACCACCAGCGGGTCGCCCCCACCCAATAAAATACGCGCGAACCAATACAAAGCGCCGTCTACCGACGAGCCACGCACCGACTTGTGCAACGCCGATAACAGCTCGAAATAGCGGTCACCGTGTTTATCGAAGCCCGCTTGGCGTTGGCCAACCGCCTGTTGTACAAAGGCTAAATCAAGCTGATTGGTGGTCGCGGCGTCGGCACAAATCTCGAGTAGATTTAGCCCGCGGCGGGCATCGCCAGCGGCGCAATGGAGTAAATATTCATGCGCATCAGGGCTTAATTGCAGCGCTTTATTGCCTAAGCCACGCTGCTCGTCCGTTAATGCTTGGGCAATCACTTGCGCCATATCGGCATCGGTTAATTCCTGTAACCGATACAGCCGAGTGCGCGACAGCAAAGCTGGGTTGAGTTCAAAGGCAGGATTTTCGGTGGTGGCGCCAACAAACCATACTGTACCGTCTTCAATA
>CAYXGO010000003.1:673-17926 GCA_964464575.1 uncultured Pseudomonas sp.
AAGGCATCTTGCTGGCTTTTATTAAAGCGATGCACTTCATCGACGAATAATAAAGTGCGTTGTTGCTGCGCTGCCGCCCGTTGTTTCGCTTCGTCAATGGCGCTACGGATCTCCTTGACCCCAGCGCTCACCGCAGAAATACGGGCCATAGAGGCGTTACCACTCAGCGCCAACAGCTCGGCCAAAGTGGTTTTGCCAGTACCCGGTGGGCCCCAAAAAATCATCGAATGCAACAACCCACGCTCCAGCGCTTGGCGCAGTGGTTTGTCAGCACCCAGCAAATGGCTTTGACCAATATATTCAGACAGATTGCGCGGCCGCATACGAGCCGCTAACGGGCGAAAATCAACCGTATTAGCGAACAGTGATGGTTGCTCGCTGTTACCCGCCGCGTTGGTCATCAAGTTCTACCCCAGCCGGGAGCTCAAAACGGAACAAATCATCGGCGATGACGCCATTGAGTTGTACTGCTTCCAATTCAATGGTACTCAACTGCCCTTGCCCATCGTCTAAAATAATCCGTTGTAGCTGGCGGCTATCTTCATCACCAAATACTAACTGTAAGCTTTGTCGGGCATCGCTATTTGGTAGTGGTTGCAACGCGTAGCTATTATTTTCATAACTCACCTGATAATCCGCCCATGCCGGTGCTTCAGTATCCACTAGCAACAGCAGCGGGCTTTGCGCCATGCTATCGGTTTGGTCATACACCGAGACTTGCTCAACAAAGGGGTTGTAGTACCACAAGGCACTACCATCGGCGATCATCACCGTTTCATCGGGGGCATCAGTTTGCCAATACAGTAAGTTCGGCCGTGCCAGCGCGAAGCGGCCATGCAGTTGCTGCACCAGCTGACCTTGTTGGTCGGTGACGGTTTGTGCAAAATCAGCCTGTAACGACTGCATCATCGCCAAGCGCGCCTGTAAACTAGCTTGTGCCTCATCACTTGCGTTGCTGTTTGCTAGCACGCTGAAACTACTTAACAGCTTCACGCCAAACGCGGCACTACGAACTAAGTGTTTTAACATGATTGATTGATCCACTGTAATTATAAGCGCATTAATCGCGCGGCGGCTTCGGTGCAATGACTTCGCGTTGACCGTTATGCCCTGCACTAGTAACGACCCCGCTCAGTTCCATTTGTTCCACAATACGTGCGGCGCGATTGTAACCAATTCTGAATTTACGCTGTACACTTGATACCGACACCCGCCGTGTTTCAGTGACAAAAGCGACTGCCTCGTCGTACAACGGGTCACTCTCTTCATCGCCGAGATCCAGTTGCTCGCCCGGTAGCAGGCTATCCTCATTCATATCGCCTTTGAGAATTTCATCCAAATAGTTCGGCTTGCCACGTTTTTTCCAGTCTTTTACCACCGCATGCACTTCATGATCATCAACAAAGGCACCGTGTACACGGGTCGGTACGCCGCTACCAGGCGGTAGGTACAGCATGTCACCTTGGCCCAGCAATTGGTCCGCGCCGGACTGGTCAAGGATGGTGCGCGAGTCAATTTTCGACTGAACTTGAAAAGCAATACGTGTTGGAATATTGGCTTTAATAAGGCCGGTAATCACATCCACCGATGGCCGTTGGGTTGCTAAAATCAAATGAATACCAGCAGCACGGGCTTTTTGCGCAATGCGGGCTATCAATTCTTCAACTTTTTTACCGACAATCATCATCATGTCGGCAAATTCATCAACCACCACCACAATATTCGGTAGCTTTTGCAGCAACGGTGGTAATTCGTCCATTGAATCACCTGGCTTCCACAATGGGTCGCGCAGCGGTTCGCCGGCTTCAATAGCGTCGGCGACTTTCTGGTTATAGCCTTTGAGGTTACGTACCCCCAAGGCTGACATTAGTTTGTAGCGCCGTTCCATTTCAGCAACACACCAACGCAAAGCGTTAGCGGCATCTTTCATATCAGTGACCACCTCGGTCAATAAATGCGGAATGCCCTCATACACCGACAATTCCAACATTTTCGGATCAATCATGATCAAGCGCACATCTTCTGGCGTGCTCTTATACAATAGGCTAAGGATCATTACGTTAACGCCCACTGACTTACCTGAACCGGTGGTACCAGCAACGAGCAAATGTGGCATTTTAGCCAAGTCAACCACTACCGGCTGGCCGGCAATGCCTTTACCGAGCACCATAGTGAGCGGTGATTGACTCTGTTGGAAGGCATCGCAACTAATGACTTCGCTAAAAAATACGGTCTCGCGGCTCTTATTCGGTAACTCAAGGCCGACATAAGACTTACCCGGAATAACTTCCACTACACGCACGGATATCGCCGACAGTGAGCGGGCAATGTCTTTATCGAGGTTAGAAATTTTGGAAACTTTTACACCGGGCGCCAAATCAAGCTCAAAACGGGTAATCACCGGGCCGGGTTGTACGTTTGCTACTTTCACTTCAACGCCAAAATCCAATAACACCGCTTCAACGGTTTGGCTAATTTGCTCTAACTCAGCCGGCGTTAACGGGTTTCCAGTTTTGTTCGGGCGATCGAGCAAAGCAATAGACGGAAGTGGATCAATCGATAAGCTCACCGTATTGGCGTCATCATCGTCATCGCTGTCATCGTTATCAATAGGCTGTGCCGGCTGCGGTTTTACTTTGGCACTGCGGCTAAAGCGGGTCAGATCATCAACGCTAGGGGCTGGCTCATCGTGACTACTGATGGCCGGTAAATCAAAGTCGTCGTCGGCCTCGGCAGCAAATGCTAATTCAGGTTCACTGCGGGTACGCTCGGCGCGCACTACTGGCTTAGCGCGACTGACCACCTCGGCGGTCGGTAAATCCTCTTTGGCTTGGCTACGCAGTTGCTGCCACAGCGCGGTGCTTTTTTCCACCAGCCACTGACTAAACCAAATTGCCCCTGCCCCGACCTGTTCAGCAACCCACACCCATGACAAGCCAGTGACCAGGGTTAAACCTGTCGCCAAGAATGTCAGCAGCAACAAGGTGGTACCAATGAGGTTAAAATACGGTAACAGCGATGAGCTAATCACATCGCCGACCACGCCACCGGCAGAAAAGCTATAAATATCGGCAAAATTTAGCGACGCCAAGGCCGAGCTACCGACTAGTGTGAGCAACAAACCAATCAGCCTTAAACCAACCGCTAGCCAATCTAATTCAAGCAACTGATGCGGGCGCTGGAACATCAAGTAGCCCAAACCGACCAAGCCAAATGGAATCAAATAGGCAACAAAACCAAATGAGAACAACAAACCATCGGCAAACCAAGCACCAATAGCGCCCGCCGCATTTTCAATCGTGCCTTCATAGCCGGTTTGTGACCAGCTTGGATCGGCGGGGTGGAAACTTGCCAGTGCCAAAAACAAAAACACCGCAAAGGCACCACATAAGATTAGCCCGACTTCCAGCATTCGTTGCACACCGCTCATTGTGCGCTCCCTATTATTATTTGTCTTATTGTAGCCTGCATCGTAGTGGATATCAGCACTTTAACACGAGTACTTTAACACGACTTTTTGTTAGCCCTTAATCAGAACTTTGTTGGCGTTTTTAACCTCTTCCATGACCACGTAGGTCCGCGATTCATTAACGCCCGGCATATTCAGTATGGTTTCGCCTAATAACTTACGATAAGACGGCATATCCGGCACTCGCGCCTTGATCAGAAAATCAAAGTCTCCGGCAACCAAGTGACATTCAAGTATTTCTGGCGTGCGTTGCACTGCCGAACTGAACTCAGCAAAGGCGTCGGATGAAGTCCGCGTTAGGGTGATTTCAACAAATACCATCAAATTGGCACCCAGTTTGGCGGGGTTAACACGGGCATGATAGCTTTCAATCACTTGCTCGCGTTCCAATTTACGCACCCGTTCATTGCAGGCGGTGGCGCTAAGGCCAACTTTTTTCGCCAACGCTACATTCGACAGGCGGCCATCTTCTTGCAGTAAGCGTAGAATCTTACGGTCAATTCTATCAACCGTGATTTTCACGGGTTCTTCTGGTGTAAACATTATTTTTCTCTATATGATGCATATATAACGCCACTTTACGCTAATTTAACCGCTAAAAAAAGTGCGAAATAAAACCCTCTGATTCGTTATAATGCCGCCCAATTCAGTTGTTTCATTAACTACTCACAAATGAGCGAGATAGAGCCCATGTTGATCGGTGTACCGAAAGAAATTAAAAACCACGAATATCGTATTGGCCTGACTCCTGCAGCGGTGCGCGAGTATGTAGCCCATGGTCATCAGGTCATGGTGGAACATGATGGCGGCCTCGCTATTGGTTTTACCAATGAAGACTATATCGCGGCCGGTGCCACTATTAGCAATGACGCCAAGGAAATCTTCGCCAAAGCTGAAATGATTGTGAAAGTAAAAGAGCCGCAACCGCATGAGTGTGAGCAATTGCGTGAAGGTCAAATTCTCTACACATACCTGCACTTAGCTCCTGATCCAAAGCAAACCGAGCTGTTAGCCAAAGCCGGTGTAACCGCGATTGCTTACGAAACCGTTACTGACCGTAACGGTGGCTTACCGTTGTTAGCGCCAATGAGTGAAGTGGCTGGTCGTATGTCCATTCAAGCCGGCGCCCATCATTTAGAAAAAATCAATGGTGGTAGTGGCACCTTGTTAGGCGGCGTACCGGGCGTTGCGCCAGCCAAAGTATTGATTCTTGGTGGCGGTGTGGTCGGCACGCAAGCCGCTAAAATGGCGGTTGGTATGGGTGCAGATGTGACCATTTTAGACCGTTCACTGCCGCGTTTACGGCAATTAGATGACTTGTTCGGTGGCCGCGCTAAAACTATTTACTCGACCGTTGATGCCGTTGACCAATATTCGCGCACGGCCGATCTGGTTATTGGTGCGGTGCTAATTCCTGGTGCTGCAGCGCCGAAATTGTTGACCCGTGAGCATTTGAAAAATATGAAGCCAGGGTCAGTAGTGGTCGACGTAGCGATTGACCAAGGCGGCTGTTTTGAAACCTCACGGGCAACCACTCACCAAGACCCAACCTATGTGGTCGAAGATGTGGTGCACTACTGTGTGGCGAACATGCCAGGCGGCGTAGCCCGTACCTCTACCATCGCCTTAAATAATGCCACTCTGCCCTTCGGTCTAGCGTTGGCGAATAAAGGCTTATTGGCATTGGCTGACGATCCGCATTTGCTCAATGGTTTAAATATGCACAAAGGTAAGATCACCTTTAAAGCGGTCCACGATGATTTGGGCAAGCAATTAGGCCTTGATTATGTCGACCCACGGGTGGCGATCCAAAGCTAATTTAAGGCATACTTGCAGCACTTTTGCAGATAACGGAGTTGTTTACCCATGGCTGAAGCCAAACATTGTCGTTTACTTATTCTCGGTTCAGGCCCTGCCGGCTATACCGCAGCGGTCTATGCTGCGCGCGCCAACCTGAAGCCAGTGCTGGTCACTGGTATGCAGCAAGGTGGTCAGCTGACCACCACCACTGACGTAGAAAACTGGCCCGGCGACCCAGAGGGTTTAACCGGCCCTGATTTGATGGTACGTATGCAACAGCATGCCGAGAAATTTAATACCGAAATGGTGTTTGATCACATCAACCGAGTTGATTTCAGCAGCAAGCCGTTGCGTTTGTTTGGTGATAGTGGCGAATACACCGCCGATGCGGTGATTATCGCCACCGGCGCGTCAGCTAAATACTTGGGTCTGCCGTCCGAAACCGCTTTTATGGGCAAAGGCGTATCGGCCTGTGCGACCTGTGATGGCTTTTTCTATCGTCAGCAAAAAGTCTGTGTGGTCGGCGGTGGTAATACCGCTGTAGAAGAAGCGCTGTATCTCGCTAACATTGCTAGCGAAGTGCACGTGATTCACCGTCGCGATAGCTTCCGTGCAGAAAAGATCTTAGTTGATCGGCTCATGGATAAAGCTGCCAACGGCAATGTCACCTTGCACCTCAACAAAACCTTAGATGAAGTGCTGGGCGATAACATGGGCGTATCGGCTGTTCGTATCAAAGATATGCACAGTGGCGACACCAGCGAACTCGAGGTGATGGGTTGTTTTATTGCCATTGGGCATCAACCTAATACCAGTATTTTTGCCGGTCAGCTGGACATGCACGATGGTTACATCAAAGTGCAATCTGGTTTACATGGTAACGCCACCGCCACCTCGGTTGCCGGCGTATTTGCTGCTGGTGACGTAATGGACCATATTTACCGTCAAGCCATTACCTCTGCGGGTACCGGCTGTATGGCGGCCCTAGATGCCGAGCGTTATCTCGACGCGCTCAAGTAAGCAAGTCGGCAGGAGCTGCTGATGCTGGTGCATCTAAGCGACGAGCAACAGGCCTTTCCTGCCGCTTCCCTAGCCCTACGCGAACCGAACGGACTGCTGGCATTTGGCGGCAGTCTATCGGTACCACGCTTACGCATGGCCTATCAAAACGGTATCTTCCCTTGGTACGGTCAGCACGACCCGATTCTGTGGTGGAGCCCTGATCCGCGCGCCATTTTCACTGCAGACGCCTTGCATGTCAGCCGCTCGATGCGGCGCTTCATGGCAACCACGACGCTGCGGGTTACCATCAATCATGATTTCGCCGCGGTGATCCATAGCTGTGCAGATACCCATGCCGAGGCTGGTTGTTGGATTCATACCGAAATGAAGCAGGCTTATATTGCCTTACACCATAGTGGCGCGGCGCATTCTGTTGAGGTCTGGCAGCAACAGCATTTAGTCGCTGGCTTATATGGCGTGAACGTTAACGGCATATTTTGTGCCGAGAGCATGTTTCAACGCCACACCAATGCCTCAAAGCTAGCGCTGATTCAGTTTGCCCGGCATTACTTTGCTGCTGGTGGAACCTGGCTTGATGCGCAAATGGATAATCCACATTTGGCCAGCTTGGGCGTACGTAGTATTCCGCGCCAATACTATCTGCAGCAATTGCGTCAAAATCAACAGCTTCAACACGATGTCGGTGTGGATTTTTGGGCGCCACGGCAGCTGATTATTATTTGAAGTGGCATTACGCGCGTAAAACAGCTAGAATTTGCGCACTTTAACGACTACCCCACGTAATTTCTCGAGGATTTGAATGGCAAAAGAAGACAGTATTGAAATGCAGGGCACGGTATTAGATACCCTGCCGAATACCATGTTCCGTGTGCAATTAGAAAACGGCCACGTGGTAACCGCGCACATTTCGGGCAAAATGCGTAAGCACTATATCCGCATTTTAACCGGTGACACGGTAACTGTGCAGCTCACGCCTTACGATTTAACCAAAGGTCGTATCGTCTTCCGCGCGCGCTGACACAGCCGCCGCCACTTAGCCCGTGGTTGACTGACTGCGGGCTTCGCGTTCTTCGATAGTAAGTTTCAACTGAC
Source organism: uncultured Pseudomonas sp. (assembly GCA_964464575.1). Classification (GTDB taxonomy): domain Bacteria; phylum Pseudomonadota; class Gammaproteobacteria; order Enterobacterales; family Alteromonadaceae; genus Pseudidiomarina. Next base: position 8,058 of record CAYXGO010000003.1, read on the forward strand.
CATCCACCACACTCACCGTGACAGTTCCGCCTTGGGTCAACTCACCAAACAGAATTTCGTTGGCCAGTGGCTTCTTCAGATGTTCTTGAATTACCCGTGCCATCGGCCGTGCGCCCATTGCTTTGTCATAGCCTTTTTCAGCCAACCAATCGTACGCAGCTTGGTCGAGCTCTAGCGCCACATGCTTGCGATCTAGCTGAGCCTGTAATTCGACGATAAACTTGTCGACCACTTGGGTAATCACCTGCTGCGACAAATGGTTGAACCAAACAATGGCATCTAGCCGGTTCCGAAATTCCGGCGAAAACACTTTATTGATCGCATTGAGTGCATCGGGTGCGTGATCCTGCTGATTAAAACCAATCGAGCGACGCACTGTTTCTTGCACCCCAGCGTTGGTTGTCATCACCACAATCACATTGCGAAAATCGGCTTTACGACCGTTGTTATCGGTCAATGTGCCGTGATCCATCACTTGCAATAAAATGTTGTAGATATCGCTGTGAGCCTTCTCAATTTCGTCCAATAACAATACGCAATGCGGATGCTTGATCACCGCATCAGTCAACAAGCCGCCTTGTTCAAAACCAACATAGCCTGGCGGCGCACCAATCAAACGGCTAACAGCATGCCGTTCCATATACTCTGACATGTCAAAACGCACAAACTGAATACCCATAACTTTAGCCAGTTGTTGCGTCACCTCGGTTTTACCCACACCGGTAGGGCCAGCAAATAAAAACGAACCGATGGGCTTATTTTCATTACCAAGACCTGAGCGCGATAGCCGAATGGATGAGGTGAGCTGATCAATAGCTTGATCTTGACCAAATACCACCAGTTTTAAATTACGATCAAGATTCTTCAGGGTCTGCTGGTCGGTACGTGACACCGACTGCTCGGGAATCCGGGCGATTTTCGCAATGATCTGCTCAATATCACTGACACCGATGGTTTTTTTACGTTTTGATGGCGGTAACAAACGTTGACTAGCACCGGCCTCATCGAGCACATCAATAGCTTTATCTGGCAGATGGCGTTCATTGATGTAACGCGCTGCCAATTCAGCGGCGGCACGCACCGCTGGTTGGGTATAACGAATACCATGATGCTCTTCATAGCGCTCTTTTAGGCCCATTAAAATGCGTGTGGTGTCATCCACCGACGGTTCGCTGACATCAATTTTCTGGAAGCGCCGCACCAACGCGCGGTCTTTCTCGAAAATATTTTTGTATTCACTGTAAGTGGTTGAGCCAATGCATTTTAGTTCGCCACTACTAAGCATCGGCTTGAGTAAGTTTGAGGCGTCTAAAACCCCGCCACTGGCAGCACCGGCGCCAATAATGGTATGAATTTCGTCAATAAAAAGAATGGCATCATCGTGTTCGGTGATTTCTTTTAACAGCTGTTTAAAGCGCTTCTCAAAATCACCGCGGTATTTGGTACCCGCCAGTAACCCGCCCATATCGAGCGAGAAAATCACCGATTTGGCGATCACTTCAGGAACTTCGTCATGCACAATGCGATACGCTAAACCCTCGGCAATAGCGGTTTTACCCACTCCTGCTTCACCCACTAATAGCGGGTTGTTCTTGCGTCGTCGGCACAATGTTTGAATACAGCGTTCCAGTTCAGCCTCACGACCAATTAACGGATCGATGCGACCTTCACGGGCGCGGGCATTTAAATTAGTGCAGAAGCGCTGCAGGTAACTTTGCTGCTCTTCACCCTGCGATTCATTGGCTTCTTGCTCCTGCTGGTCTTTGTCGTTTTTACCGGCATCGGGCTTGGTCAAACCATGAGATAAGTAATGCACGACATCTAGACGCGTAATGTCGTGCTTATTCAGTAAATACACCCCATGCGATTCTTGTTCACTGAAAATGGCCACCAGAACATTGGCCCCAGTGACTTCGCTACTGCCCGATGATTGCACATGAAACACGGCACGTTGCAGTACCCGTTGAAAACCGAGTGTCGGCTGCGTTTCGGTATCACCGCTATCGTGCTCAAACGATGGCGTGCTGCGTTCTATATAACCGAGCAACTCTTGTTTCAATACCGCGAAATCAAGGCCACAGGCTTTGAGTGCGGCCGCAGCTTCGGGGTTTTCTAACAGTGCGAGCAACAAATGCTCAACGGTCATCAGTTCATGGCGACGATCACGTGCAATCCGAAACGCATCGTTTAAGGTTACTTCTAGCGCTTTATTTAACATAGCGGTACTCCTGCTGCGTCGTCAGTGAAAATTCGTTCAAGCTTTCTCCATTGTGCATAACAATGGATGCTGGTGGTCTTGCGCATAGCGATTAACCTGCACCACCTTGGTTTCGGCAATTTCGGCCGAATACGTGCCACATACCGCTCGGCCTTTGTAGTGAATGGTCAACATAGTGTCAGTTGCCCGTTCTGGATCCATGCGAAAAAACCGCATCAACACTTCAACCACAAAGTCCATAGGGGTGTAATCATCATTATTTAAAATGACTTTATACATCGGCGGCGGTTGCAACGCATGCTGCTGTTGCTGACTCACCTGATGTTTATGATCTGCTGCACCCATGATGCCCCTTTACTAACTATATATAGACGTTCTTTTACGTTTCAGCGCGGTTATTTTTCTGACATCGCGCACATTAGTACATATTTTAAGCAAAATTTGCCTTGACTATCGGCGTAACTCACCTAGAGTAAAACATGGCGTTAACATAAGCAGTTTTCAAGTAAGCCAAACGCTAAAGCTGCGTTGATGTCATTCTAACAATAACTAAATTTCAGAGCAGAACAAAGGAAGTAGAAGTATGGCAACCGGCAAAGTGAAATGGTTCAACAACTCGAAAGGTTTTGGCTTTATCGAGGCGGAAGACCGCGAAGGTGATATTTTCGCGCATTATTCGACCATTGAAATGGAAGGCTATCGTACCCTTAAAGCAGGCCAAGACGTTGAGTTTCAACTCGAAGAAGGGCCAAAAGGGTTACATGCAGTCCATATTACTCCGGTGCAAAAGTAGTCTAACCAACTCCCGCACCATGATTGAAAACGCCGGCACACTGCCGGCGTTTTTCATACTAAGCACGGCGCATTACGTCTACTAACTATCAATACCGAAAAAGCGGCGTAATTGATCACGTAAATTCGGCGGCGTGCCGTGAATAATCAAACGATCGGTATGCACATCATACTCCACCCGCTCACCTAATAGCTGTTGATCAAAGCCAACACTCAAACCGCCACCTTGGCCCTGAAACTTGACCAATTTACGCAAGGTGCTGCGATCCATTGGAAACTCATCAGCCAGAGGTGTTGCAGCGCTAGCGGCAAAATCGGCAAAACTACTAGCCTCAGGCACCTGTTGTTGCAGCTGCTCGGATAAATCCTTGACCCGCAGCGGCTCACCTTGTTGCCATTGATTGTCGCAAATATCGTACACCGATTTCCGCAATAGTTTCGCTTGTGGTTCGGCTAATTCCTGCTGCTGCACGAATTGCTGTACCGACTCCACCAGCTGTTGCGACTGTTTCTTAGCATTGACGCCTTCGGCACAACCCAGAAAATCGAGGAAAAAATCTGAAACCTTGCGGCCTACTCGCCCTTTAATAAAGGAAATATAACTGCTTGAACTCGGATTATCACGCCACTCGCTGACGTTGATAGTTGCCGCCAGTTGCACCCGACTGAGATCGAGTTGCGATGAGCGGTCTACCGAAAGATCAGCGGCAATGGTCACACCATCTTTACTAGGTAAGAAGGCCACCAGTACATAATCTTGGCCGCGCTCATAATAACTAGCCACCAGCAAGAAACCAGCTTCAAGAATGCCATAGTGTTGGAGCTGATTGTGGAGCAATTTGGCAGCCGTTTGTGAGAAGCCGACAAAATCTAAACGACCTGCTTGCCACTGCGATAAATGCTGCGGAAAATCACTCAATTGGCTACTTTCAACGGCATCCTCTGGGGTTAAAAAACGGGCATACCCTTTACTTGGCTTGGCATTATAAATTTCACGCAACTCATTGATTAATAGTCCCACTTGATCATCTATGGCGAGTATCGCCGGAGCTAATCGCAAGCCAATTTGACCATTGCTAGTATAAAACTGGTGGATAATGCTGTGTTTTATGTCGGCGTGCATGGTGGTTTTGATTTCCTGTCGCTATCGCTGTGTTAAGATGAGTGCATTCTAACACGATGAGAGTTAAAAAATGCCGATTGTGTCCCAATACGATGCTAAGCGCCAACAGCAATTACTTGAACAAGTGATGGAGCTGCTGGAGCGTGAACAAGTCACCCGCGACCTCGCCTTGATGACCTTAGGTAATGCCGTCAGCAATGTGATTTATCAACAGTACAGCCCAGAGCAAGGCTACAAAGTGGCTGAACAATTTGGCAAAGTGCTGCTACAATCATTGACAAAGCATGCCTGAGCGGAATCGTCATGAAACAACGTAAGCAACGACGCGATAAAATTGCGCGGCTGATTAGCTGGGGCCACTGGTTCACCTTCTTTAACATCATTTTGGTGTTAGCGATCGGCAGTTTATATATTGAGGCGGCCGAACCTCCAGGTAGTGGCTTAGGCGTGATCTACATGTTGCTTAATTGGCTGGGGCATTTTTCTTTTTTACCATTCGTTGTTTTTATTGTACTGATTTTTCCATTCTGTTTACTGGTACCCTATTCTCGGGTGTTGCGCGGTATTGCCACGCTGGTAGCCGCCTTGGGTATTATTGCGTTGGTTGCCGACTTGCTGTTTTACCGACAGTATGGTTACCACCTCAATACCTATTCGCTATCGCAACTAGCCGCTGATGCCGAGTCGGTATTTGCTGGAGCTAGTTTTCTTATCTTGTTGGGCATGTTGCTGACCTTCGTGGTGCTATTAGTGTTTGAATTAGCGCTAGCAAATCTGGCGTGGAAGCGCCTTGATAGGCTTCAACAAAAACACTGGGGCCCAGCCTTTAGTGCAGTTTTTGTGCTGTGTTTTCTGGCCAGCCACAGTATTCATGTATGGGCTGATGCGGTGTTATATACCAATATCACCAAGCAAGACGATACGTTTCCGCTGTCCTACCCAACCACAGCAAAAACCCTCATGAGCAAACATGGCTTGCTGGTTGAAGAGCGCCATCAAGCCACCGACCGGCTGCTGCGCCAAACCACTAGCATTGATCTCAAATATCCTGCCGCCGACATGATGTGTGCGCGCATCGCTGAGCCGCCGACCACCTTGATTGTGGCCTTTACTCAACTCAACCAACAGCAGCAACAGCAATTCAGTGAGCGCTTTCCGCAGTTACAACACTATGGTACCCCAGTGTTGGGCCAATTAGATGCTGCCAGCGGCTTATTTGAATTACTCTACGGGCTGCCTGACCTCTATATGACGGCAATTGCTGATAGCCAAGCGGAACCGGCCTACTTTGGCCCGCTGCGTGATTATCGTATTGAGTTCACCACCGCGTTATTCAACAATCTGGCCACAGCCGATGACGCCACAGCAAGCAGCATGCAACTGCCGCAGCCACTGCAACAGTTCCGCAAGTTCGGCTTATCCCAGCCATCGGCGGTGATAGGCTTAGCTATCAGTGCACCGGAGCACACCGATAGTTTGCGCCGCATTCAACAGGCGCTTGATAGCGGTATGGCGGTGATTGTTACCGCTCTAACAGCCAGCAATGCGGCTGCAAGTGACCCAGCCTATGCGGTAAGCGCTATGCAGGTTCCACTATGGACCAATGATAAAGTGAATTGGCAAGCGCAGCCTTTGGCGAGCCTCACTGACATTATGCCAACAGTACTGAGCAACTATTTACAGTGCGTTGAAGACACCAAACATTATTCGTTAGGTCATAATTTACAAAGTGAAGCTCGGCGCTGGCCGCTGGTGACGACCTATGGCGAAGACTTAGTCATCTATCAGGAAGAAATGACCTCGGTGATAGATCGTGACGGTCATATTCGTAGTTTTGACAATCAATCATTGCAGTTACTGCCTGGCGTTAGCCCAGCTACTCCAGTAATGATTGATAGTTTGCGGAAGTTAAAACGCTTTAATCAGCAAAACGAAAGTAATCCATAAAGTTTTGCTGATTTAGCCTTGCCATTGCCCGCTTTTTCATTATCATAGCGGGCTCGGTCGGCATGTGGCGCAGCTTGGTAGCGCACTGTCATGGGGTGTCAGGGGTCGCTGGTTCAAATCCAGTCATGCCGACCAATTCTTCAGCAGCTTTCAGTTTGCTTAACGCTGCTTATACTGCGTCGAACAGTAAGCGCGCAGCACCTCTTTCGGGCGTTTAGCCTGATGTTTCGTCACCCGTCCCGATACACGCGCCCGCCAGCGTTTAAAGGCCGTGGCTTTTAGCTGCTGTCGCATCAGTTGAATGACTTGGCTTTCTGACAAGCCATAGGTAGTTTCAATCGCCTCAAACGGGGTGCGGTCTTCCCAAGCCATTTCAATAATGCGCGAAATATCTGCCGCAGCAAAGCCATCACCGAGCATACAACTTTCTCTTATTGGTCAACACTGCAATGGATACGCAGCGCTGCGCTATATGGATTGCCGCAACTGCACCTGTAAATCCGCACAGGCCTGTTCACGTGCACGGCTTGGTTGCCATTGCTCAACATTGAGCCGCGACCAGTGAGGCTGGCGCCGCGCCTGATCCACCAGCGATGGAAGATGGTGCTGCGGTAACAACTGTCGCAATGGCGACATCGGTTCAATGTGAAGCGGTTGCTGTGCCGCATGACCCCGCCGCTCTAGCGCCGCGACTAACAGTTGTTGACGGCGCATTAACAAGGCCACAATGGCATCCTGAACCTGAAGGTTCTGATACCCGCGCCACTGGCTCACCCAGCGCTTACCAAAACTCTGCCAGCCCTGATAAACACCACCAATGGTCGCGCCGAGAGCAGCCGCAGCCCCTAGGCTTGCGCCGCCGAGCAACAAGTCAATACCGGCCCCAGCGGCGGCACCACTGCCTACTCCCAAGCCAGTCTTAATACCAAAAGCCTTTAATGTTTCTGGGGCAAACAAGTCGTCTTGCCATTGCCCTTCGGCTAGCGCCAGCAAATCAAAGTGTGCATCATCGCTGCTAAAACCATATAAGTTGAGAATACTGCTCAAGGTGGCTTGTTCGCGTTCTCTCACTTGTTGCTGCATAGTGGCAATAGCGGCTTGTACTTGTTGGGCGTCATCGCTAACCACCAAGCGTTGATAAGCAGCAACATCTAGTAGTAAATCAGCAACCAGTAAATACGCTTGGCGACGGCGCAGATCCTGCTGTTGTTGTAATGTCGCAAGGGCTTGTTTAAGGCCCTCTCTGGCTTGCGGTAGAACTACCGCTAAGCTATCAAATAGCTGCTCAAGGCCATCTTGCGGTGGCGCCACAGCATCAAAACTAACCTGCTGATGAATATGCACCTTGGCCAATGCCTCACGCCACAGTGCTAATTGCTGGTTGGCGGCCTCGGTAAAGTTCAAAACAGCAATTAATGGACGCCCGCAGCGTGACAGTAAACTCAATTCATCTTGTAGTTTTGGCAATACGGGATCACGTACATCAATAACATAGAACGCCGCGTCACATTTCATCAGTTGGCGAATCACTTTGGCCTCTTGATCAAACTGGAATTGCGCCGCAGGACTACTGAGCAAGGCCGTAAGCTGTTTAGGGCCATCATGACGATAGCTATCATCGGCAAACTCGCTATTTAGTAGGTCAAATAATTCACTCCCTTGTTCCAACCCCGGGGTGTCGTATAGTGCTAAACCAAACTGCGCAGTGAGTGTCATTTCAGTACAAACAACATCGCGTGTAGTACTCGGACTGGCCGCCACCGAACCAAAATCGCGCCGTTGTAATAAGGTTCGTAATAACGACGTTTTACCAGCATTGGTATGCCCAACAACGGCAATATGCAACCAGTTTACGGTGCTCATGAGCTGGCTCCTGCGGCTAACTGATGAATCAATTCGGTGGGCGCGATAAATTCTACGCCTAAGCGTTGCAATGCGTGCTGCCATAGCACTATTCGTGCACTGAGATCGTCGTGCTGCTGTTCAGGCTGACTATTGACCAATAACAGTTGCTGGGTGAGTGGCTGTAAGGCGCGCACAAATTCGATGCTACCGCGATCTGGGCTGAGCGTGACATCAATACGCACCACCACAAGAGCCGCGGCTTGTTGGCCTAATTGCTCCAGTACACGGCGTTTATCGCTGCCCGTTGCAATGACGCCAAGGTAGGTCAAGTCAGCAGCCCATATCGGCAATGCTGTTGCTGGTTCATGATCCAAACTCAATACCAGCCGCCCTTGCCCGTGCACAGCAGCCGCTGCAGGCATCGCCATTGACTGCCCAGCATCGGCATCAACAATGCGGGCGTTGGCGCTTGCCAGTTGCTGCCAGCAACGCTGCATGGCGGCATACGCGGGCTCATCATCATTGAGTTTAAGCTGGTGATAACGTGAACTCAGGGTTAGCAAGGCGATCACCAACAGTAGCGCCCGCGGGGCAATACCGTAGCACCACAATACCGCCAGTAACCAACGCCCCGCTTGTTGTTGCGCCACCGCTGAATGTTGCTCCAATAGCACTTGTAACGGCGGCGGGTCAAAGCCCATCAGCTGTGGCAGATAGCCAAGCCATAGCGCCGCCTGCTGTAATTGTTGCGGCGATAAAATAGTAGTTTCCCAGGTAAAACTATAGGACTGCGCGCTCAAGTGTAATAACAACAATAACCATGCTGTGCACAGCAATGCCAGCCAAAAGCCATGACTCATAGCGCTTAAAGCTGGGCTCAGCAGGCGTTGTTGCTGCATAACCTGTAGCCACGCGCTAGTCAGTGCCCGAGTACGGCGAAATAGCCGCCAACGTTGACTCAGGCCAATAGCAAAGCCTCCGACACCGGGTAATGGCGCGGCGCGCAACATGGCCAGCAGCCACAACAGCAGCATCAGTAAGTTAATACCAACCAGACTAAACCAAGCATGGAGCAGCGATATGGGGCTGGTTAAGGCGAGTAAACCATTGGTAAGGCCGCTGCCGGCCACTATCACTAGTATGATAAAGCCGAGCAGCAAGAGTCGCCGTTGCCAGTGCCACTGCTGCTCTAATAGCTGCCAGCCGAGTTGCGCTGATAAGCGCTCAGCACGCTGCAAACAACGCGTATCAAACGAGGCCTGATGTAGAGCCTCGTTAGCCTCTGCATAGGGCTCAATTAAGCCGTGGCGGGCTTCATGATCACGAACAACTGCTGCTTGCCAATACCGTCTAAACCGCGAATAGCCCATGTCATCCTCAAGTTAGGCTGCTGATGCTGCCTACTTTAGTTTTACTGCGGTACCATAAGCAAGTAATTCAGCCGCACCATGGGCTAACATAGAGGTTGAAAAGCGCACCCCAATCACGGCATCGGCCCCCAGAGCGCGGGCTTCATCGACCATGCGGTCGAGCGCCTGTTCACGACTCTCGGCCAACAGTTTGGTGTAATCATGGATTTCACCGCCGACAATATTGCGAAATGCAGCTAAAATATCGCGGCCCAAATGGCGCGCTCGAATGGTATTGCCGCGCACTAACCCGACATGTTCAGTAATGGTTTTATCGGCAATGTGTTCGCTGGTATAAATGCCTATATGTTTCATAATTTCACCTTGGTGTAGCGGTCAGCTTTGCGCTCGCTTAATCGTTGTCGTAAAACGCTAATAAATACCACTAAGCCGCCCAACCAAAAGGCCGACAAACTAAATTTCATCCACACCGGAACCTCTGGATCAAGCCAAAATTGGTACAGACCGTAGGCGATCAACGGCGCTGCGCCGAGTGCCACTAATAGCCATCCTGCACGCCGTAATAGCCGTGATT
>CAYXGO010000003.1:17936-32725 GCA_964464575.1 uncultured Pseudomonas sp.
TTTGGGCTCATTAAGCTGCTGTTGAATTCGATCGTCTTCACGCATAATAATTGCCTCTTGCGCTAGGCTTTGTTGCATACTTTGCTGCAATGACCGCAGTTGGTCAAATTGTTGCTGGCAACTACTACACTGCTTCATGTGTAGGAACAGCCGTTGCTGTTGTTGCTGGGTTAATTCATCATCTAAATAGCCTGATATCAAAATACTTATTTCATCACAACGATACTGGCTGCTCATAGATCCTCCAAAGCAATAAGTTTTAGCAATTGCGCCCGCAACGCCAAGCGCGCACGATGAATGCGCGACATCACAGTGCCCGCTTCCACGGTAATAATGGTAGCAATCTGCTGGTAGCTAAACTCATGCACTTCGCGCAGCCACAAAACCTCAGCATGCGCCAGCGGTAGTTGCGCTAGTGCGCGTTGCATCACCGCGGCCATTTGCTGTTGCTGTAACTGCTGTTCCGGATTAATCGACTTATTCGCGCAGCAAGCTTCATCAACATCGTCAGTGGGTTCAGCATCACCAAGCTGGAGCTGCGGAGTTCGTCTTAGTTGATCTATACACTGATGCCGAACCACCTGAAAGAACCAGCTTTTCAGCACCGCAGGGTCGCTTGGAAAGTGCGGCGTGGTCAGCGCTTTTTCCAGGCTACTCTGGCATACATCGGCGGCGCCAGCGGCACAGCCCAACAAGTGCGCAGCAAAGCGCTGCGCTGCTGGAATATAGGCTTGGAGTTGTTGAAGTCGTTGCTGCACGGTTGCTACCTTTTATGCTATCCGATAGACCATGCTCTTGGCGTTAGGTCATAGATGCGCATAGTCGTTGGTGTTAAGACGCAGCAGGCAGCCGATTTATTCCGATATTTTTGCCACAACAACACTAATCATTGAGGAAACCACCGGATTGTCGTGCCCACAATTGAGCGTAAATGCCATTGGCTGCCAGTAATTCGGCATGACTACCCTGCTCTACAATGCGTCCTTGATCCATCACGATCAAGCGATCCATAGCAGCAATAGTTGATAAGCGATGCGCAATAGCAATCACTGTTTTGCCTTCCATTAATTTGTAAAGATTCTCTTGAATAGCCGCTTCAACCTCAGAATCAAGTGCCGAGGTCGCTTCATCAAGAATCAAAATCGGCGCATCTTTAAGCATAACGCGGGCAATAGCGATGCGTTGTCGCTGACCACCTGATAACTTCACGCCACGCTCACCAACATGAGCATCAAGACCACGACGGCCTTTAGCATCGACTAAGTCGTCAATGAACAAATCCGCTTCGGCGCGGTGAGCTGCTTGCAACACCTCGTCATCGCTGGCTTGCGGTCGCCCATAGGCAATATTGCCGCGCACTGAACGATGCAACAGCGAGGTATCTTGCGTGACCATACCAATATGCTGACGCAAACTGTCTTGGCGTACTTGCGAGATATCTTGACCATCAATCAGAATACGACCACTGCTCAAATCATAAAAGCGCAGCAACAAATTCACCAAGGTTGATTTACCAGCGCCTGAGCGCCCGACGACACCAATTTTTTCACCCGCTTTAATATGTAATTGCAAGTTGTGCAAAATCGGCTTGTCACTGCTGTATTCAAAACTGACTTGGTCAAAGCTCACCTCACCATGCACTACTTGTAACGGCGCTGCATTGGGTACATCGCGAATCACCTGTGGCACACTCACGGTTTGCATACCATCTTGCACAGTACCAATATTTTCAAACAGCGCCGATACTTCCCACATGATCCACTGGCTCATGCCCCATAAGCGCAATACCAAGCTTAACGCAACCGCAATAGCGCCGACGCTTATCAAGGCATCTGCCCAGAGCTGCAAGGCTAACCAACCCACGCTAAACAGCAGCAGTGAGTTAAGTAAATACAAACACGTATAAAGCTTGGTTACCAAGCGCATTTGGCGATGAACGGTATGCAGGAATTCGCTCATGCCCTCTTTGGCAAACGCCTGCTCGCGCTGAGCATGGGAGAACAGTTTCACCGTTTGAATATTGGTATAACTATCGACGATGCGACCCGTCATCACTGAACGGGCATCGGCCTGCAATGCGGCAACCTGGCCTAGGCGCGGCACAAAATAGCGTAACAAGACTATGTAAAAGGCCAGCCAAGCGAGCAGTGGCAATGCTAAGCGCCAATCGGCACTGGCAACAATCGCCACAGTGCCAATGAAATACACCGATACATAATTGAGCACGTCGAACAGCTTGATCACTGTTTCCCGCACCGCAAGCGCAGTTTGCATCACCTTGGTGGCGATACGCCCGGCAAATTCTTCTTGATAGAAACTCAGCGATTGATTGAGCAAATAGCTGTGTAATAACCAACGAATGCGCATTGGATAATTGCCCAGTAACCCCTGGTAGGTCACGAGCGAGTGCAGGATAACTAAGATCGGTAAGCCAATCATAACCACCGCAGCCATACCGGTAAGCGACCAGAAATGTTCACTGAACAAGGTGTCGCGGTCTTGTTGCGCAAGCCAATCAACAATGCTGCCGATGAAACTAAACAACCACACTTCGGTAATGGCAATCAGCATCATTAAGCCGCCGGCCAACAAAATATAGCGCCAAGCCCCACGACTGTAGTGCATGCAGAATTTCAGTAAGCCCTTGGGTGGCTGTTGATCGCCACCGTCAGGGAATGGGTTTAAGCGCCGTTCAAACCATGAAAACATGTCTATCCTTATTACTGCGGCGATTATTCACCAAACGCGCCAGCTGGGCCTGGAAAGACCACAGGGCTTTCAAAACCGTCTTTACTGACACTGGCGACGCCAAAAAAATAATTATCAATGACCACATTTTCTAAGGTGTATTCAGTGACATTACCAACCCAACGGCTGTGTTGCCAATTCGGCGCATCGGTATCCCGCCAGTACACCCGATAGCCACCGATCAATGCTTGCTCCTCAGCACTGGCAGCGGCCCATTTTAACGTGGTATTGGCGCTAACCGCACCGCTTATGCTGACCGCCGCCGGTGGGCTCGGTGCCCAAGCCATTGCCGCTAACGATACGGCATTCAGCGCAGTGAGTTTAGCCGCATAAGCAAAGTCTACGCCATCGATGGTGTCACCATAATGACGGCCATCTTCAATGCGCAGATCTTGGTGCTGGCGGTCATAATGCTCGTTGGTTTCCATGATCCGCACGCCGGGAAAACCGAGGTCGTTAAACGGCCGATGGTGACCGCCACGGGCAAAGCGATCGAGGCGATAGATCACTTTGGTATCCAAGTTGGGAATATAACGGTCTGCCATCCAATCGATAAAGCGCGCAAGGTTGCGACTCGGGCTATCCACCTCACCGCCCATGAAACGGCGTTGCCGAGCCTGTTGCTCAGTTTCGTTCATGCGCGTCCCCTCGGCAAAAATGCGCGCCGTGGTGTTATCGGTGACACCATTGATACCGGTAACATTACCGATCATGTCATTATTCAGTACGGCTTTTATGCGCCAACCATCTTGTTGCGCCGTTTCCGCCATAATTTGGCCACCAAACAAGCCTTGCTCTTCGCCAGCTAGAGCGGCATAAACAATGCTGCCAGCAAATTTGTATTGGCTTAGCACGCGCGCTGCTTCTAAGGTGCCGGCAACACCTGAGGCATTGTCATTGGCGCCTGGGGCATCATCGGTGAAGTTCATAATATCACTGACGCGTGAGTCGATATCACCACTCATGACCACGTAACGATTCGGATCGATAGTGCCGCGCTGTACGGCAATCACACTGACCACCTCAACCGGGTCAGGAATACGCGCAGTGCCAGAAATAACACGGCTCTGATAATAAACTTCAAGACAGCCGCCACAGGCTGCTGAGATTTTATCAAATTCAGCTTTGATCCAACGCCGGGCTGCGCCAATACCGCGCGTATCAGACACCGTGTCTGATAATGTATGACGCGTACCAAAGCCCACCAAGGTAGTTATATCGGCCTCGATGCGATCAGCTTGAACGGCTGCAGCGATGGCGTGTAAACGCGCTTGATCGTGGTATTCAACCTGCCCGGCATGCGCCATAGAGACAACCAGCATGGCACTGGCAGCGGTAACGAACTGAGTTAATTTCATGAGGATTTCCTAGTAGGTTCAGCGCTATCACAATCGGCTCTGGTAAAACGTAAGGTAAATAAATTCATGTTATTACGGTCTTGATAAAGGTACTCAACAAATTCAGCCTGCTGACGATAGAACTGCATGCTTTTCGCCGTACAAAAGCTGTTCAACATAAAGGGTTCAACCTGTTGTTGTACGCTATAGATATCATGTTGAAATCGGTCCACCGCAATCAAGGCATAAACAAAACGCATACCATAATTGACCACTTCAGCGCGTTCAAAGCGCGTCTGCTGGTCAAGTAGCTTTGGCAAGTCACGGTTAAATTGGCCTGAGCGCTCGAGCAATTCCACATATAATTGATTGCGATCACGATCCGGCTGGCTGGTCTGCCAGTAATTCCACCCCAGCATCAGCGTAATACCTAGTACAAGCACGGCGCTTGCCCAGATCAGTTGTTTACTAAAACGATTGGTTCGCATCTTAGCCACACATTCTTTGTTACGTTTTATTCGGCTAAAAAGATTCTGATCCCACTTACAAACATTCATGTATGTATGTATAATTAGCGGCAATCATGCTTATCTAAAAGCCATACAAATTAAGAGGATTACACATGCGTCAACGCCCTTTCGCAGCGCTTAGCCTAGCACTTGCGACAACTTTTTGGTTAGCCGCTTGCGGTCAAGCGGAACAAACAAGCGACGGTATGAATGCCGGCGCACCACAAAGTGTTGGAGTCGTCACGTTAACACCACAATCTGTGCCCGTATCAACCACACTACCCGGTCGCGTCACCGCCTTTAAAGTAGCAGAAGTGCGGCCACAGGTCAGCGGTATTTTGCGCCAACAGCGTTTTGTTGAGGGCAGCTTAGTACAGCAAGGAGAACCCTTGTATCAACTTGATCCGGCTTTATTCGAAGCGGAATTAGCTGCTGCACAAGCATCATTAGCCAGTGCCGAGGCAGTTTTACAAGCAAATACTGCGCGCTATGAACGCTCCAAAGGTCTGCTTGAGGAAAAAGCTATCAGTCAGCAAGATTATGATGAAGCTGAGGCGAACTTTCTGAGTGCCCAAGCCAATCAGCAGGTCGCTCAAGCAGCAGTGCAAAAAGCCCAACTGAATTTGGCCTTTACCCGAGTTGCTGCCCCTATCTCTGGCCGCATCGGACGCTCTAGCGTGACTGTTGGCGCCCTAGTGCAAGCTGGGCAAACACAGGCACTGACCAGTATTCATCAACTCGATCCAATTTATGTCGACATTGTACAAAGTAGCGACGAGTTTATGGCTCTGCAACAGGCTGCCCGCAGCGGTCGCTTGAATACCGACTCCGAGCAGGGTCCACGCGTGACCATCACACTAGACAGCGCGAGTGAACAGCAGCTCACCGGTACCTTGTTATTCAACGAAGTCACTGTCGATAGCGATACCAGTTCAATCACCCTGCGCGCGCAATTCGATAATGCCGACCAATGGTTGTTACCGGGCATGTACGTGCGTGCTGAGCTGGCGGCTGGCGAGTTGCAACAGACGTTATTGGTGCCACAGCAAGGGGTAACCCGTGATGCTCGTGGTCGTCCCACGGCCATGGTGGTCAATGCACAAGGCGAGGTCGAAATGCGTTATCTCACCCTTGGCAACACGAATAACGCCAACTGGATTGTGTTAGACGGGCTAAATGCCGGTGATCAAGTGATCGTTGAAGGGCTGCAAAAAATCCAGCCTGGTACCAAAGTCACGGCAGAGGAAGTGAAGTAATTTATGGCTAAATTTTTTATCGATCGCCCCATTTTTGCATGGGTTATCGCGATTCTAATTATGCTCGGTGGCGGCCTTGCCGTGACTCAGTTGCCAGTGGAACAATACCCGCAAATTGCCCCGCCATCGGTACAAATCAACGCCAGCTACCCAGGTGCTACCGCGGCCACATTAGAGCAGAGCGTTACCCAGGTGATTGAGCAGAACCTCAATGGCATTGATAACTTGATGTATTTTTCATCAACCAGTGATTCTCAGGGCAATGCCAGTATTTCACTGACCTTTGCGGCCGGCACCGACGCCGATATTGCGCAAGTACAAGTACAAAATAAATTGCAGTTAGCGCTGCCGTTGTTGCCCCAAGAAGTTCAAGACCAAGGGTTAGTCGTGGCCAAAGCCAATAACTCGTTTCTGATGGTTATTGCGCTGATCTCAAGTAACCCAGATATCGATCAAATCGATCTCGGCGACTACGTAGCCAGCAGCCTACAAGACCCGATCAGTCGAACCCCTGGTGTGGGCAGCATTCAGTTGTTTGGTACGCCCTACTCGATGCGTATTTGGCTCGATCCTGCGCGCTTAAATCGTTATAGCTTAACGCCACAAGACGTAATTGTTGCATTGCGCGAGCAGAATAATCAGATCGCTGCAGGGCAATTGGGCGGTTCTCCAGCCGTCGAAAACCAGCGCTTAACCTCGTCCATTATTGCCCAAACGCGGTTACAGACGGTTGCCGAATTTGAGCAAATTCTCCTTAAAGTGAATGCCGATGGCTCAAGCGTAACCGTCGCTGATGTCGCTGAAGTAGAGTTAGGTGGTGAAAGCTATGGAGTGACAGGCCGCTTCAATCGTCAAGCAGCATCAGGTTTAGCAATAAACTTGGCCACTGGCGCCAACGCGCTAGAAACCGCCGCCAATGTCAAAGCCACGCTGGCCGAGCTGGAACAATTTTTCCCGGCCGGCATTGAAGCGGTGATTCCGTACGACACCACACCATTCGTTGAAATCTCCATTCAAGAAGTGGTGAAAATTCTGTTTGAAGCAGTGTTGTTAGTGTTCTTACTGATGTTTTTGTTTTTGCAGAACCTCCGTGCCACGCTGATCCCGGCATTTGCTATTCCGGTGGTATTGCTCGGTACCTTTGGCATCATGTCAGCGTTCGGTTTCACCATTAACACCCTAACCTTGTTTGGTATTGTGCTCGCCATCGGCCTGCTGGTTGATGATGCCATTGTGGTAGTGGAAAACGTCGAACGGTTGATGACCGACGAAGGTCTATCACCGCGCGCAGCAACCATTAAATCCATGCAGCAAATAACCGGGGCCTTGGTTGCTATTGGCTTGGTGATGGCAGCGGTGTTTGTGCCGATGGCCTTCTTTGGTGGCTCAACCGGCGCGGTTTATCGCCAGTTCTCGATCACCATCATCTCAGCCATGGGCTTATCAGTATTGGTGGCGATTATTTTTTCGCCAGCGCTGTGTGCCACCCTACTAAAACCAGTACACAGTAAACCAAAAGGCTTGTTCGCAATATTCAATAGCGGCCTTGCCCGCTTTACCCAAGGCTACAGCAGCTCGGTGCAATCTATCATCGCGCGCAGTGGTCGCTTTGTTCTACTTTATGTGGGTTTGGTGGTGGTTTTGGGCATACTGTTTGCGCGTATGCCCAGCTCGTTTATTCCTAACGAAGACCGCGGTGTATTTCTGACCCAAATGCAGTTACCTGCAGGCGCTACCAAAGAACAGTCGCTACAGACCATGGCCAAGGTTGAAGATTATTACCTCGATCAAGCGCAAGGCGTTCGCTCGGTGTTTTCGGTGGTTGGTTTTAGCTTCAGTGGCCAGGGTCAAAATGCTGGCTTAGCCTTTGTGCGCTTAACCGACTGGGACGAGCGTACCACCCCGGAACTACAAGTTGAGGCGATTATCGGCCAAGCCTTTGGTTATTTTAGCCAAATTCGTGAAGCCATGATCTTTGCCTTCAACCTCCCCTCAATTCCTGAGCTGGGCACCGCCAGTGGTTTTAACCTGTATTTGCAGGACCGCGGTGGGGTTGGCCACGAAGGGTTGTTGGCAGCGCGAAACCAACTATTGGGCATGGCGGCCCAAGAACCTTCGCTGACTGGGGTAAGGCCTAATGGATTGGAAGATACCTCACAGTTCCAAATCGATATTGACTACAACAAAGCTAAAGCGCTCGGCTTGGCCATTAGTGATATCAACAGCACCCTGAGTAGCGCTTTTGGTAGCCGTTATATCAATGACTTTACCGATCGCGGACGGGTGAAAAAAGTTTATCTTGCTGGTCGTGCTGAAAGTCGCATGGTGCCAGAAGATTTAAACCAATGGTATGTGCGCAATAATCAGGGCGACATGGTGCCGTTCTCGGCCTTCTCGAGTAGCCGCTGGACCTTTGGTCCGCAACGCCTAGAACGTTATAACGGTGTTCCGGCTATGAACATCCAAGGCGAGGCAAGCCCCGGCTTTTCGTCAGGTGATGCGATGGCGAAAATGGAACAGCTGATTAGCCAGCTCCCCACGGGTATCGGCTTTGAGTGGACGGGGATTTCATTGGAAGAAAAAATTTCAGGTGACCAAGCGCCGCTGTTGTACGCTTTGTCGTTACTGATTGTATTCCTCTGTTTAGCCGCCCTCTACGAGAGTTGGTCAATTCCGTTTGCGGTCATGCTGACAGTGCCATTAGGGATATTGGGCGCAGTTCTGGCAGCGACGATGCGCGGTTTAGAAAATGATGTCTATTTTCAAGTTGGCTTATTGACTACGGTTGGTGTATCCGCGCGCAACGCTATCCTGATTGTCGAATTTGCAAAAGATTTACAAGCGCAAGGGGTCGCCCTGCTGGACGCCACGCTACAGTCTATCAAACTGCGCTTACGGCCGATTCTGATGACCTCGCTGGCCTTTACCTTCGGCGTATTACCGCTAGCGCTCTCCACCGGGGCCGGAGCAGTAAGTCGTCAAGCTATTGGCACAGGTGTTATTGGTGGTATGCTGGGCGGCACTATTTTAGCCATTTTCTTTGTACCGCTGTTGTTCTATATCGTGCGTAAACGGTTTCCACCGAAACCGCCAGAACATGATTAAATAAAGCGGTATAAAGGCATTGAGGTGATCATGCTTTACCGCTATCTATTGTTGCTTATTGCCATTATGACGGCCTTTGTTGGGGTGCAAATCCCCAACTTCTTAACGCAATATCAGCAGCGTTTAGATGCCCAGTACAGTGAAGCTATGGTGTATTATCGCCAGTATCAAGATATCGCCAACAAACATTTTGCCGGCGATGTGCAACGTCTCATTGATCATCATCGTAACTCCACGGATAACGCCATTCGTGAAAGTGCCGAACCAATTCAAACTTTAGTCAACCGCATAGAACGTTTTCGCAGCCAGCAACATGGCTTACAAACCAGTTATCTGGGGCAATTGTGGTTTTTAGCGAGTCAAAGCGATAGTGAATTACGGGATAGCACCTGGCGTATGTACAGCTATAACGTACCCTTTACCCAACAGGCATTGCTCACGGGTTTGCTGTTAGCGTTATTGGTAGTGCTACTATGTGACTTGCTGATGGCTGGCCTAGGGCGCATGCTGCGTCGCGGACCGCGGGTTAACGCTCGCTAGTATCGCGATACTCACCTTCAAATACTCGCCCGGCGGCTTGCTCGTTGCGGCGCGCATCGCCCTGAGACTGACTGCGTTGCTGTTGTGCTGCTTGCGCAGCTTGTTTGGCGGCACGATTAAACTGCCAAAACTGCTTGATTTGGCGGCGCCGACGCCACATCACCGGCAGCAGTAAAATCCAACCGACCAGCAAAAACAACAACCCAAGCCCAATTGCTATGACAAAAACCAAGCCCATAACCAGCCAGCTTAGAATCAATAGCAACGGGTTAGCCCCCGCCGGAGGGGTTAATTTGGACTGCATATTACGAATATAAATCAGCATAAAGCTCTCGTGGTTAATACATCTCTAGTTATTATGTGGGCTGTATTGCTGATTACAAGTTAGCCGCGCGTCTATCTTGTAACAATTTGAGTAAAATGCTGGTGATATTAACAATATTGAAGACCGTACCGGACACGCTACCAACCAGCACTGAGTACATCAAGCCCAGTGACTCGGCTAGCAAAAACCAGCGCCGAATTAACGCTGGATCATTGAGCTTAATAGAACCGACAGTGAAAATAATCGATGAGCTGTAGGCTAATGCAAGCGCCCAATAAACCGCTTGCCCGCCTTGTGGTGCAATAATCTCATAAACCAAAAAGCCGATATTGATAGCAACAAATGACCATAATACCCACGGCCCTTGCCAACGCAGCGCGACTAAATTACGCACGAAAGCAATACCGGTAACTATACTACCGGCCATCGCCTCGATCATGAAAAAATGCACCGACAAACAACCCAGTGCAATGGCCGATATCAATCGATAACCATTAGCACTGGGTTGACGGTAGGCAATGAAGTTTAATACCAGTGCTAAAACACCGAAACTTTCTGCCAATAAATTCACTATCGGTTACTGCCGCTGACTTTGTGAGGCATCACGAATAGCACGGAATTCATTGCCTTCATACCAATTTGGCCAGGCCTCACTGGTAGCTAACTCATGACCAACTTGATAGTACAGCCACAGATCTTGTTGCACACCACGCAGATCCCAATTCGGGTCATACTCGTCAGCTGGTTTATGGTATGCATCACGAATATATTCAGCGCGCTTTTCTTGACCATAACTCACACCAAACTCAAGGTGATCATTGCCACCTTTGGCGTACAACATCGGTACACCACGCTTCGCCAGATTGAAATGATCTGAGCGGTAGTACGAACCCACTTCAGGGTTTGGCTCGGCAGCTAAATAACGCCCTTGTTGTTCAACATACTTTTTCAAGTAATCTTCGAGCTCGGAATTACCGCGACCCACTACCACCATGTCTTTCATCGGGCCGTAGACATTCATGACGTCCATGTTGATACCAGCGACTGCTTTTGCCAGTGGTAACATGGGATTATCAGCATACCAATCAGAACCCAATAAGCCGCGCTCTTCGGCAGTGACTAACACAAATACCACGGAACGGTCTGGTGCCGGTTGACTGGCGTAGAACTCGGCTAATGCCATAACCCCAGCGGTGCCGCTGGCATTATCCTGTGCACCATTAAAAATGCCATCATCAGGATTAATTGGGTCAACGCCCATATGATCCCAATGAGCCATATAAATAACATGTTGATCAGGGTATTTAGCGCCCTCGATATAACCAATTAAATTCGGTGAATCGAGATAATCAAATTTGGTTGCTACGGATAAAGACATTGATGTACCCAGATCAATAGCTTTGAAATCTGCTTGTTGAGCGCGCTGACGCATACTCTTGTAATCTTCGCCTAAACGCGCAAACAAGCGATCGGCACTGGCTTCCGTGATCCAGCCTTCGATCTCGCTACGGTCCATGTTGTTATTATCGCGGGCTAAATCGAAGCGTTGCGGTGATCCACCTGCTATCACTCCCCAACCATAACCTGCAGCACCGGTTTCGTGAATCACCAGCACCCCAGCAGCGCCTTGGCGTGCGGCTTCTTCAAATTTGTATGTCCAACGCCCATAATAAGTCATAGCTTTACCATTGAAGACTTCGCTATCACCGCTGTCGTAGCCCGGATCGTTCACTAACACCACAACCGTCTTACCGGCTACATCAAGCCCTTCATAGTCATTCCAACCGTATTCTGGCGCGACAATGCCATAGCCAGCGAATACCAATGGGCTATCAATCAGCTCAACACTATCTTGCACACGTGGTGACCATGCCATCATGTCAGTGCGATAGCTGAATGCCGCTAAATCATCATGATCAAACTGCATATTACTCACTTGATACGGCAACATACGCACTAATGGCACGGGTTGCTGATAACTGCCGGTATCTGCATTGTAGGGTTTAATACCCCACTGTGAGAATTTTTGCTCGACCAAGGCGACAGTTTTTGCTTCGCCCTCACCCGCCGGTGCGCGACCAGCAAAGTCATCGCCGCTAAGCGTTTCTAGGTAACTGCGGTAATTTTCATTAAAACTGTACGAGTCCACCGATACCGCACTCGGTTGTTCACTAACGGTAGGTTCGGGGGCCGGGCTGCATGCCAGTAACAAGACTGACGTAGCCAACACCGTGAGGCGTTTCATTATGGCTTCTCCTTTATTGTTGTTTGTTTGAAGAGTCGGCACACTCGGTTACCTGCGCTCCGAGTGTTAAATTATGTTTAGCGAAATAGCCCAAATTCATTTCTAACGCACTATGGTAGGGCACATTGGGTTGATACACCGGACAGCGACTTGGATCGATGCTCTCACAGGGCTGCATTTGGATAATGGCAACGATACGCTGTTGCGCGTCTAAATAGGCAATATCCAGTGCAATCCAGGTGTTATACATCCAAAAACCGTTACTTCCTGGCCGTTCACTTTGATAGCGAAACCACATACCGGAATGCTCGGCAAGTTGCGCACGCATCATCAACCCGCGCGCGCGGGTGCGATCGGTATCAGCCACCTCTGCGGTTATTTGGTGCGGGTGATCAGCAATACATAATTCGGTAGTCGGCAAAGATGTGGCTGTTGCGGCCGTCGTCATCAGCAACCAAGGGGCGAGCAGCAGTGCTAGCACTGACTTAGAACTTAGTGGTGCAATCATAGTGGTTCTCATAGCCCATGAAGTGACGGCTAGTATGGCCCGAATAGCCCTGAAAAAAAAGCCTTAACCGGATGAAAAAAGGGCCTCAAATGAGGCCCAATGGGAGAGACAACCAACAAAACTCTAGCCTGCGCTGAAATCAACGCGAACCACTGAACCGTCAGCACCAACTTGAATTTCACTGCTACCAATAAACTCAATTACATCGTCGGCTTCCGGATCATCGTCAATTTGGCAAGTCCACGCTGCGGTGTAATCGCCTTGGTCAACGAAACCAATCGCAAAATCATAAGCATTCACGTTATCGTAATAGACGCCTGTTACTGCATAGGGTTCAAGCGTCTCCGAACCACCGATATCAGCTAACGTGGTCGCATCCAAACTATGACCGGGATACACGTAAACGGTCGCTACCGGTACGCCCACATCGGTTGGTGCAACTGAACATTGGTTACTGATCAACAATGCTTCGGCTACACTACCCTCGATATGACCAATCATTGCGTTATCAACTAAACGAACGCCACGAGGTTTTAAAAAGTAGCCAGCTTGCCCTACCGGGTCGACCAACGCTTGGCGTAGGTCGAATTCGACCGTGTAGTTGGCTTGCCCGCCTGCACTTAAGGTCACGCCATCAAATTTAAGTTCGTTCGACGGCACCGACAAGGGGATTTGTTGATCACCTACTTGCACGAACGAACCGGCCGCCATGACCAAGCGTATTTGTGAATAAACGCCCGCAGCAACCTCTACTCCATTGAGAATCGTTGCTGAATCGCTACCGGTGAATGTCAATAAATCGAGACCATGAGTGTTTGGAATTGTTGCGCCGTTACTATCTTTACAGACATCGTTACTGGCGATGGTATTGCTATCCTCACCGATGGTGAATACTTGCGTGCCTTGTTCATTGCCGATTAACTCAATCGCACTAAAACACGCCCATACAGCGTCCGCGCTATCCACCGGAGCGTCACTAACGGCAAGCGAAAATACTGCTGTATCTGGGTCGTCGCTAGAACCACACCCGGCTAATGTTAGTGCTGCGGTGACTGCAGTTAGGTAAGGTACAAGCTTCATTTTAGTCAACATAAATAATCCTCATAAGATATGCCAAGGATCATAGTTATAGCATGCCCTGTTGGTTCGGCTAAGCGCTTCACCCATCGTTTACTTAGCTTTTACTTTGGAAGGTTGCTTGAAACCATGATCAGATGGGCATAAAGTACCGCTATTCTTTTTATTGTAACAATCGCACAACATGATAAAGCGCGCTACCACTCGACCTCAGCTTCGCGATCTCAAACTTATTACCGCTATTGGTGGTGGTCATGGTTTGGGCCGCGTGCTGCATTGTTTGATGTTTATGCGCAAGCGCTTGATAGGTATTGTTGCGACGACCGATAACGGCGGTGCCAGTGGTCGCTTACGTCAGCAGCAGCAAACTATTGCTTGGGGTGATATTCGTAATTGCTTAAGCCAGCTAACGCAACAACCGTTAGCCGCTGAGGTGTTGAACTATCGATTCGACGATAGCCATGAGCTAGACGGTCATAATCTCGGTAATTTGTTACTCTACACCCTTGATCAAGTCAGTGCGCGACCATTGGATGGCATTGCCCTGCTCAGTCGCTTGCTCAACATCACCACGCGTATTTTGCCAATGTCCGAGA
Source organism: uncultured Pseudomonas sp. (assembly GCA_964464575.1). GTDB lineage: Bacteria > Pseudomonadota > Gammaproteobacteria > Enterobacterales > Alteromonadaceae > Pseudidiomarina. Next base: position 32,183 of record CAYXGO010000003.1, read on the forward strand.
TACCCGTCGATTTAGTCGCCGAGACCCATGAGCAGCTGGAGTGTTTTGGTGAAGTTCATGTTGATCAACTCTGTCACATGCCACGTCAACTTAAATTAGCGCCCGAGGTGCACGCTACCCCTGAGGCGGTGCAGCATATTTTACAGTCCGAATTAATCATTCTCGGTCCGGGTAGCTTCTTAACTTCCATCATGCCACCGCTGTTGGTAGCTGAAATTAGACAAGCCATCGCAGACAGCCCTGCACCTGTTGTGTTTATTGATAATCTATTAGCAGAACATAGTCCTGCGGGGCGGCTATCGTTGTCAGAACGGCTAGCTTGGATGGAGCAACAACTCGGCCCATTGGCGATTGACTTAGTCATTACCAATCACGCCGACCCAGCGCTTCACTTGCCCACCATTAATAGTATCGTACCAGCCCGTGATGCAGCTCATCGGCACGACCCAGCCAGTTTGCTGCAGGCTTTAGAACGCGCCGTTACCGTGTTATATCCATAAACGAGGTTAATGCATGAATCATTTTCGTCTGGCAGCACTTAGC
>CAYXGO010000004.1:0-30963 GCA_964464575.1 uncultured Pseudomonas sp.
TACTAATAAGTCAGCCAGCACTTCTTCGCCGAGGAAGTTACGGTTACCCACTAAACGGTCAACCAAATCGGCCAAGGTAAAGCGGCCATCAACCGAACCGCCTTCAGCCAGCATTTTCTGGCCCATACGCGAGCGCAGTGATTGCTGGTTACCGACCCGACCATACAACGGCGATACCCCGGTGATAGGCGCATTCGGGTTACTCAACCAGAAGCTGTCATTGGAGTTTTGCACAAAGTCGGTACGATCAAGTTTCGGCGCTTGGGCAAATGGTACCCGACCGTCAGGCAAGAAACGGCGCTCATCACCCGGGAAAATCGGCAAGCCGGCCTGAGCGGTGATGCCTTGATACAGTGGGTTGGCAGCCCAATCGGCTAGCTCTTGCGGGCCAATGTTGGGTACCGACGAGCCATCCACATAAAAGGCGTTACCGTCTTTATCTACTGCCATGGCGTTGTTGAAGATAATGCCACCGGCATGATCATCAAATGCTTGCTTATATTCATTGATATTGCCGGCGATATTGAGCTTGAACCAATGGTCCAGCACGTCAAAATTGGGCAAGTTGGCATCATGCAGGGCATAGGCTGCTTGGCCACCGGTGAAATCGGTTCCCCACGGCAACGCGTTCGGCACCACAATGATTGGACCAAACTCAGAGTGATAACTGCGACGCTGCAAGAGAGCACTTGAATTAGCGCCGGTGCGCACCTCAATTTCATGCTCTTTACGGGTCATGGCAACCGCTTCGCCGTCCAGCATGTAATGGGTTGCGCTATCTGGCGCTAGGGTCAAACGATGAATGGTGAAGCGTGACGCGGTTGAGAAGGTATGGGTCCATGCCACATTTTCGTTAAAGCCAATGTTCACAATACCTGGCATGCCTGACAACGAACCGCCCACCACCTTGAGGTGGCCTGGCACTTCAATGCCAAACTGCCAAAAGCGTTGATTACCCGAATGTGGGAAGTGCGGGTTGGCAATTAGCATGCCTTGCCCGTTGGCACTCAAATCAGAGCCGATGGCCCAGCCGTTTGAACCTGACTCGGTTGGGTTGGTATCGATTTTATCGGGTATTTCAATGGCCAGATCAGACAATTGCACGGCCTCACCAGTGGCTTTATTCGTTGCCACTGCCTGTTGCCCTGGTGGAATGGCTAAAAATAGCGGACCGGTAAAGTTTGCTGCGCCTGGCAATAGCGCCACGCCCTGTGCATAAGTCACCATATCGATTGCCGTGATCGGCTGAACCCATGGTTGATTAGCACAGGCGGGGTCAATATTTGCTACCCCTGTATCGGCCAAATAACGGTTATAACCGGCAACATAGCCGCTGACTACGGCTTGCGACTCTTCACTAATTTGCGCATAACCAAGTTCAGCGTTAGCGCGAATACCCAGCGCGAGGTAGCCGAAGTCGTTTAGCAAGTTATCTGAATCGCCCGAACCTGGCACACGATCAGGGCCAAAATATTTCGACCGCTGTGAATTAAATTTCACAATTTGGTCGGCCAGGATACAAATATTGTCGCGGGCGAAGGCATAACCTACACCGAAGCCGAGGCTTTCCATGTTGTTGGCAGTGACATAAGGCACGCCATAGTCAGTCCACTGAATGGTGGCATCAAGCGCACCATTCGGTGCAAACGCGACTAAACCTGTGGGCGGTGGGGGCGGCGGTGGTGGGGTCACCCCAGTTTGCTCATCATTATCACTGCCATCACAACCGGCCAACACTAGAGCGGTTGCTGCGGCAACGAGGCTTAACTGCAGTGACCGCTTAAACGAACGCTGTTCTGTCATAACTTCACCTATTTATTGTTTGTTTTTATTTGCAATTATGTTTGCAAACTCTATTGAGTATGGTGCTAAGCGTAAATACGAGCAAGGTCATTGAACTGATCAGAACCACGCTTCATCGACATATCGACTCGGTGGTAATGGCGGTTTGCGGGGTGGCGCGCTGCTACCACCAAACTGATAGCGGAAATACAGCATAAAGCTGTCGGGGTCATAAAACTCTGAACGCTGCAGCGCAGCGCTGAGACCAACATACCAATGGGCATCAATACGATATTCTATATTGGCGTTAAAACTGCGCCCGAAGCCACCGCCATTGCCGCCAGCAAATACCGGTTCAACGCCCGTTTGCGGTGCCGCTAGCTGTGCCTGCTGCTGTAGTTCTGGATTGTTGGGATAAAATGCTGCAGCAGCCAATTGCGTGTCGGACTTACCCAACGAAACACGCACGCGATACGACCAGCGCTCAAAGCGGCCATAGAAGGTCAGTGGTATGCTGAGTGAAACATAGCGCCGCGGGCTATAGTAGCCCCCTTGACCATAAGTGCTCTGACTTTGGTCATTATCAAACCCCCACGACAGCGCGGTTAAGCCGACATCAATACTCAGCGGCTCGGTGTCGTACACGGTGCTGTAGAGGCCGCTGTAGGCATACCATTGACGATTATTGGCCACATTGTGACCGCGATACCAGTTCATGCCGGCATTCGCCCACCAACCCCAACCGCCACCTTGGTCCCAACTGGCACTAAAGCCAAGATTGTTGCGCGTGACTAGGCCCCAGCTGCGATCACTGAATGGGTCATTGATACTGGCAAAATTCAACAAGCTAGAGGTCAGCACTCGACGTTCTAGCTCGGCACCGACACCGAATTGACCGAAGTCGCCAGTCACCCCAAGGCCACCAATAACGGTGTTGCGTTCAAAGCCGATTGGGCTCAAACCAATATCGGCGTACCAGTTATCGGAGCGCGCGCCAATGCCAACCGCTACACCTTGGGCATTGGCTTCAGGTTGTATTCCGGTGGGGCAATTTTGCTGACAAATCAGCCCGGTGCCAAAACGCTCGCGCCAAAAGCTATCGTCCAAATCCGCCGCGCCCGCCGACGCCTGAATCGGATCAATTTGCACAAACCATTCGCCGTCTGGATGGTCTTGCATCGGCACCGTCAACCGCAATAACAAGGTATCGGTAGTCAACGACGAAATACCCTCGGTACTGTTGCGGCTGCCATGATCCCAGCCAATCCATAACTCAGCTTCACGCGTTTGCTCGCTGGCGAGCTCGGGCTGCGCCAGCGGCTGTTGTTGTTGCGCTAACTGCGCTGCGGCATCCGCCACGAGCCAATCACGGGCGCGCTGATCAAGCGCTTGCATACCCTCGCTCCATGTTTCGCGCGGAACTTGCGCCAATAGTTCACGAGCACCAGCGTAATCATCTTGGCGCTCTAATAACAAGGCATAGGCAAACCATGCGTCCATGGTTGGATCGGTTGCCACTAAATCGGCAAATAGCTGACGTGCAGCTTGAGCGTCACCGGCTACTTCGAGGCTTCGAGCTTGCTCACTCAATTGCCATGGATCAATCCGCAGGGCTTGTTGCTGCGCCGCTTGGGCTGCAGCAAGTTCAGCTTGGCGCTGATTCTGTTCAGCCACAGCTAACTGCTCGGCCTGCTCGCGTTCAGCACGCTGAGCGGCGGCATAATTGCGCTTAAAGTCGCGGTTGAGGCGGGTGATTTCAGCATGGCGCGGGTGGGCTTGGGCTAACTGCTGCAATGCCATGGCATGTTGCTGTGTCAGTGCCATTTGCGGGGCAATACGCAACCACTGAGCCAGAGCTTGACTGCCGTAAATCGGGTCGACACTAAAGTTAGTCAGCGCTTGGAGGTCGGCGGCGCTGTGTTGATCCAGCGCATAGCGCACACTGATCAGTTGCAAGCGAATTGGAATGTGCTCAGGAAACTGCTGCTGCAGTTGTTCTAACCCCGCTAACGCCCGCTCGCGCTCACCAGCGCGATCAATAATCTGCCAATACTCGAGCGCTAATTCGGGGCTCAGGGGTGGTTGCGGAAACAATTGCTGAAATAGTTCTGCCGCCTGATCGCTACGACCGGCTATGGCTAACAAACGCGCCTCAGCCAATTGCTGTTGCCGATCACCGCGTAATTGCAGGATTTCTTGCAAGCGCAGCGTGGCTATATGTTGTGGCGCTGAGGTTTGTAATTGCCGTAAGTAATCCTGCGCCTGTTGCTCATCACCAGCGCTGATAGCCAGCATGGCGCGCGTCTCAAGTAACAACGGATGGTTGGGTAACACCCGGGCTAATTGCTCTAATACCGGCTCGAGCTGATAGCTGCGGCCCCGATCAAGCCATAGCCGCAAGCGCTCTTCAACCAGTCGCAACGATGCTTCACTGGCAGCATCATCGGTAAGCGCCGGCACGGGCAGTAATAATGCCAGGCAAAGTAAGCTAAGGCGAACAGCGCGCATGCTGCCAACTTAAGGCCAAGCGGCCTTGTTCAGTGAACTGGTAACACTGTTGGGCAAAACCCAAGCCAAATAACATCAGCATGGTGTCGTAATAGCGGTATTCATAGCGACTGAGCGGCGCCGCCACCAAGCGCTGATATTGTAGCTCGGCAAGGTCGGCATCAAATAGCGCTAAATAGGGGGCGGTGACAATAGAAAAACCCAGTGGCCCTGCCGCAGCGTGCTCGCTCACGCTACCCTGATACCAAGCCACTTGTTCCGGCGGTACGCCCTGGCGCGCGGTATAGTCATACAAACCACGATAGGATTGATGCAGCGTGGCCTGTTTGCGCTGGGCCTCTATGGCAAACCACAAATAGCTGCGAATAGCGTCATAGTCAGCCAGCGGCTGATAGCTTTGATCGATACTGCCATCGGCGTTTATGCGCCACCAGTCGGCCACCCAGCCACTGCCATTATACTGCTGCAATAAGTTTACCGAACTGTCATAAAGCTCCAGCCAACGCTGATCATCGGTCAGTGTTGCTAGGCCCTCAAAGAGCGCCAAGCTCAAGTAACTCGGGTTGACCACCACCTGGCCGTTATCAGGCCAGTAAAAACCGTTTGGCCCAGGTAACAAAATGCGCTGTTGCTGCCACATCAGCGTTTCTTCACGAATAATTCGTGCCGCTAATAATTTACCCAGCGCGCTATAACGCGGCTGCTGCCAAGCCTCACCGGCTTCGAGCAAGGTGTAGGCCAACCACACATCAGCATCGCTGGCGGCGTTATCATCAAGAACACCCCATTGCCCGGTCGCAGCACTCTGTCCCCATTGCCACGCTGGCAAGCGCTGGGTTAAATCGCCTCCGGCAAGATTATCTTCTGTCCATTGCAACAACAGCTCAAATTGTTCTGGTTGATTAGCCACTAGGGCAAAGAACAAACCATAAGCCTGCCCTTCTGAGGTACTGACTGAGCCGTCACTACCGAGGTCAATAATACGCCCACCAGCACTGGTGAATTGCTGATTAAGGCGCTGCCAGTGACTAATAAAACGCAGTACCTCAATCGTTTCTGCTTCTGTTGCTGCTGGTTGAGGGGCAATAGCGGGCTTGCAAGCACTCAATAGCCCCACTAGCAACAATCCGTACAGGTATCTCATCAGCTACTCTGCTGCGCTGCACGGCGCTTGGCTTTGGCTGAGAATAAACGGAATAACATCAGCGCCAAAACCACCACCGCGAGTAGGGCAATGAGAGTCACCACCAAGGGATACTGCGCTAAGTGATAGGTAAATTGGTTCCACCAGCCCAAGGTTCCTACATAGTAGGGTGCAATGGTGTCAAAGCTTTGCACCCGAGCTGGGGTGATTAACGCCATAAAACCATGAAACTGGTTGGTTTGCTCAGCGTTATTCAACACCTGTTGTAAGCGTGTTAAGTACGAATCGGTGGTGGCGGTTAAAGCCACCACCGTGCGTTTGGGGCTGAGTGGTGAAGCAAAACTGACCACAGCGGCACTCGGCCCAGAGTTTTCTAGCGCTAATTGTGGCTCAAACAGCAGCTGTTGTTGCGCGGCTAAATTGTAGCCCGCCATTTGCGTCATTAAACCATCAGCGCCAAAGCGTTTGAACCAATCAGCCAGCGCTTGATGACCAATAATTAGGATATCCGCGTCTTCATTGCTGCTGAGTTGTTCGGTTAAACGCAGTTGTAGCCCAGTAGTGGGATAGCCGGTAGCGGCAGCAATTTTTGCCACACTCAACAGGGTGGTTTGTAGCACCTGCTCGGACATCACCGCTGGCACAATGACCCGCGTTTGTAGAAGGTCATCATGGCGTGAGAATGGATAGCCGGTTTTGGCGTATAAGTGCACGTCTGGCAGTGCCACATAATGGTCATAGCCACGCAAATCAATCGACGAGTTGCCATCAATCGCACCACGGGCATTAGCCAGCGGCGCCACTTTACAACTATCACTGATACTGCCGAAGCTGAAGCTAAACTGTAGCTGGTTGATGGCCGCTAACTTAAACGATGGCAAGGTCACATTGTTTTGGTTGAACAACGCTCCCTCTAAAATTGGCACACGCAACCGCTCAGCGGTATTCTCAGTGCCACTTTCGTTGAGCGTAAAACCTTTAATAAATTCATTATTCACGCTTACCAACATACGACTCTCATCGCGCACGATGGGCGGCGTGTAGCGAAACTTCAAATCAATAGGAATGCCATACTTTTGCCAAGTAAATAAGTCGGGCGGTAGCCGCAACGGGATTCTAATAGGCGCACGATTACTGGCCGTGCGCTCTAGCTCACCCTGTTGTTCCACCAGATCTTGGAACAACACGGGTTTATCGATAGGTAGCCAACGCGGCGCTTGGTAGGCCTCTCGTGGCGCTTGCACTTGCGCCGCAATCTGTGCCTGCTGACCACTTAAACCAACATGATTGAGTACCAACGTTGCCACCGCTGCGCGCAGTTGCTGCGCATCAGGAGCCCGAATCAGTAAGGCTTTATAGGTCGGGTAAGCGGGGTTATCCAGCATTCGTACTTCGGGCTGGGTTACCGCTGCTAAATCACGCCAAGCCCACGGAATATCAGCATTGGTGGTAAGCACAATGACATGACCTGCAGGCCAGCGTTGCTGCCAATCTTCGCTAAACTCAGGAGCCGCACTGATACTGCTCGACAGCGCAAAACTCAGATCACGCCAATCGGCTTGGACACCAAAGTATGAAGCTAACACCCCTGCCGCTTCTACTTCCGTGAGATCAGGGTCAGTGGGCAGCATCAGATTGATACGCACACGACCAAAATCGCGACGATCAAACCATGGTTCAGGGAAAAAGCTCAGTTCATTAGCCACTTTTAACTGTTGATAGGTAATACGCAAACTGCTGTCACGACTCAGTTCAAACCACGCCGACGGTGACGCCGTGGTACACAAACCGTGGGTGGTTTCGCTGAGCAGCTCAAAGCGCAGCTCGTTATAGCTCGAGAACAGCCGCGGGTCGAGTTGCAGCTTGATACTTTGACGGCTGCTCGCTTGTGCCGCGGTTAACGGGATAACCGCATTAGTTTCGTTATTGAGCAGCACCCGCACTTGCGTGATCTGGTCGGCAATAGCCGGTGACACCTGATAATTCAGTTGTAGCTCGGCGGCGCTTACCACACGGTCTAAACGACCGCCAAAGCCAATGGTCATGATGGTATTGACACCACTGACTTGCAAGGGCGCCAGCGCTGTCATATCGCCCAGTGAATAGCGTTCTGTCTGCTGCGGTAGCTGATTACTCGCTTCGTTCTGTGCGTGTGCCGCAGCGGGCAGCATCGCAACCGCCATGGTCATGACCCCAAACAGCAGCCCCAAGCACCTAACAGCCATGCGTTTAGCGGCCAATAACATCATCACGTTCTCCTGTTCCGGGGGCTTGCGGTAACACGCTCACCACCACTGTCCAAAGCTTATCCAGCCCCGCCAATAGCGGCGCAATCATAGGGGCTACTTGCAAGGCAATGCGTTGATAACCACGAATACCGATACCAAAAATTTCTCGTAAACTGGATAGCGGCTGATCTTTATGATCATTGAAACGCCAACCAACCCACGCATCAGCGCGACCGAAAGTGGCGCGCATAAAGGCGCGTTCGGCATCTATGCTGGCTAACTGAAAACGAATGCCGAGTAACAAACCGCGGCTACTGACCACCTTAGCATCAAATGCTTGCAGCACGTTACCGTGGCGCATAACCACTTGAATCATGTCGCCAGCGGCTAAGGGTAACTCATCAAAGCAACGCAGCCCGGCACCACCATCGGAGAAATCAACTAACTCTGCAGCATAGTTACGCTCAGCATGGGTGATGATATTGACCGGGCGATTAACCTTAATGCGGTGTGAACTACGCACTTGTTTGGCTTCTTCGGCTACGGCCACTGCGCCACCTAAAATAATTAAATTATAGAAGATCCAGAGTAAGTTTAAGCTAACCGTTAAATACTCACCTTCAGGGCCAAATAACAGTCGCCAAATACCAAAGCCCAGACCAATCAGCGATAGCCCTACTAACACTAAATAGGGCTTCGAGATTTGCCAGTCGAAAAAGCTTTGTTCGGTCAAGCCACCTTTGGCGGTGACGTTGAATTTGCCGTGCTCTGGGGCAAATAGCGCCACCGTGGTAGGTCGTAAGATGTACCAAGCTAATACCGTTTCATACATTTCGGCCCAAAACGAATGCCGATACGCCCCCTGCGAACGCGAGTTGGCTAAGTTAGCGTGGATCAAATGCGGTATGGCATAAATGGCAATCATCACGGCTGGGGCAAATACGATGTAACTGCCGAGCAATAAAAACGCCAGCGGTGCCAGCAAGAAAATAGTACGCGGAATACCATTGAGAAAATACATCATGGCATTCAAGTAACAAATTCGCTGCCCCCAAGTTAAGCCTTTACCGCGGAGCGGGTTATCTAAACGGAATATTTGTGCCATGCCGCGCGCCCAGCGAATACGCTGACCAATATGCGCCGACAGGCTCTCAGTGGCGAGGCCGGCTGCTAATGGCACGTTCAAATAAGCTGAGTTGTACCCTAAGCGATGCAGTTTCAGTGCCGTGTGCGCATCTTCGGTAACGGTTTCTACCGCAATACCCCCAACTTCAAGCAACGGACCGCGCTTTAATACCGCGCACGAACCGCAGAAGAACGAGGCATTCCACATATCATTGCCGTCTTGAATTAAGCCATAAAACAACTCGCCTTCGTTGGGGCGGCTACGAAATACCGATAAGTTGCGCTCAAATGGGTCGGCCGAAAAGAAGTGGTGCGGCGTTTGCACCAAGGCTAACTTGTCATCTTGATAGAACCACCCCAAGGTGAGCTGCAAGAAGCCACGAGATGGAATATGGTCACAGTCAAAGATAGCGATGTAATCACCGCTGGTGAGCTGCATGGCATGATTTAAATTACCCGCTTTGGCATGGCTGTTGTCTTTGCGGACAATATAGCCTACCCCAATTTGCTCACAGAAAGCTTTAAAGTCAGGTCGTTTACCGTCATCTAGCACGTAGATATTGAGCTTATCCGCAGGCCACTCTAACGCCGTGGCGGCAATAACGGTGCCCCGCACCACACTCAACGGCTCGTTGTAGGAAGGAATATAGATGTCGACACTCGGCCACTCATCGCGATCAGCAGGCAGACTAGCTACCCGCCGCTGTAATGGCCAGATGGTCTGGATATACCCCAAAATCAAAATCGCCCAAGCATATACTTCGGCAAAGAGCAGCAAAATACCCAAGCCAGCATCGAGCGGGATATCCCAATTGATGGTTTGCGTCATACGCCAAAACAAATAGCGGGTACTGACAATCACTGATAGGAGAATCATCAACATCATGGGGATGCGTCCCTTGACGTTGCGAACCCACAGCGCTAATCCCCAGAAAAACAACAGCATCAAACCCTGGTCACGCGCGTCCATGGGCAATGAGATGACCAGCACCACCGTGGCTGCCGAGATAATGGTCAATAGCAGCCCAAGCCCGCGAATTGATAACGCCGAATGCTGGCTCAGCCAGGTAAATAATCCGGCAAACATACCCGTAGCAAAGCCTAATGGCTTCTTCATAACTTGGCGGCGATACTGCCAAGGATTGAGCCGCTGCAATAAACTGGCGGATTGGTCGTTATTGCGGTCACGCTCTTCATAGCTACTTTTAAATAGCATTAACCAAGCACTCTGCAGCAAAAAGCGCAGCGGATCTAAGAGGCGTAACCGATCAAACTGAATGTGTGGGAACCAATACCTAAGTTGCAAGCGCTCATCGCTGACATCAAGACGCTGCGATTGTTCATTGGTTAGCAGAGCCACTTCAAGATATAACCAAAACAAATAGGCGACACTGGAGAGACGACTGCGTTGGCGTCGTACTTCTAACCATTGTTGGCGCCATAGCATAGCCATCATTTTGCCTCGAGCAACCGCAGTTCAAGCCACTCAGCAATGGCGACGAAATCGACATTGGCCTGCGCACCGAGGGTGAAATCGATAGCCGCTTGCTGGGTTGCAAAGGCTTCTGGCAAGTGCTGATCGCGCTGAATGTAGGTAGGCAACAACAGCTCTGGCGCCAGTTCATAGCGCAACAAATCAATAATATCGCGGTTCAGCTCTAATTGCGGCGCGCATTGATTGAGCAAAAAATAATGCTGCAACTGCTCGGCTTGAATCAGCGGCCATTGTTTCATAGAGAAATAATTCAAAGCTTGATAAACTCGTGGATCGGGGGTCAGCACGTGCAGCATCATATCAGTATGAGACGCCAACCACGATAGCATTTGTGGTTCGGCATTCGGCATGTCAATCAGCACTATCAGTGTCTGTTCACTACTGAACTTCGCCAGTAAATCATAAAGCCGCTGCAATAATTGCTCAATGTCGGTGCGCTCAGGTTGCTCCGACACATCACCGTAGGGCAAATAAATCAGCCCTTGTTCGGTTTCAAACGCCGCATTTGCTAAGTCGTCAACTAGTTCGCCAGCCTTAAACAAGCCGCGACGATCATTGACCGGCATGCCAAAGTGTAAACGCAACATATTAGTGGCACATAAGTCGACCGCAACGACCGGATGCTGCCGACGTCGCAGTGCACTGGCTAAGTTGGCTGTTACTGTGGTGGTGCCAGCGCCACCATAAAGCCCCTTGACTGCAACAACCTTCATGACCCGTTATCCGTTGAGTCCTGCACTGCTGCAGGTTCAGCAAATAGGCGCCAGCGCCGCCGAATCAATTGAATACGGTCGTCTTCGATCACTTCGTGAAAGTTCACACGCAAATGTTGCACGTGCTGCTGCAACCGGGTGATGTCTTCCGCTTGCGAAAATACCTGAGATTGCCGCCAAATCGTTTTCATCACTGAACCTTATTTGTTCAAAATTTATAACTGAGTATGAATCTTTTATCCAAAAAGTTAAATGCTGCGTTAGAATAACTCTGTTGTTTCAAATAGGTTGCTTTATGACCATACACTTAGACCAGTTCATTGATGGGCTGGAACGCCCACTTCCAGCGCTGCATGCCGGCGAGTTGCACCTGTGTGTGGTAGAAGATATGGACTGGCTCAAACGGCTGGTCATGCAAATCTGCAGCCAAACCGCCATGCTTTATATCAACGAACCACGCCATAGTTTACCCCTCGAGGTTGATTTTAATCAGTGTAACCGCGGCAGTCGGAGTGCCGAATGGAAGCCTTTAAAGCACTATACCGATGAAGGATTGACCCGCACGCTGACTGCTGTGGCGAAACCTTTTGAACTGATTTGTATGCATTTTAGTAGCCGCCAACCATCGCGTTTGTTGCAATTTTTGCTCGACCAAGATGGGCTATTTAGCCTGCGCCGCTGGGCGCGTAATAGTCATAAGGTGGTGATGCTGATCATCGATGGCGACAAAGATACCGACACTATCAAGCATTACTTAGCCAAACATGCCGCCAGCTGTCACGCCGTAAGCACTATTTATCAAGGGCAACCACACTGGCGCTGGGATATTCAACATTGGTTCAATGGCAGCCAGATGATTACCCATAAACTCCGCCTACAGACGTTGCCAGACCAACGTTATCAATTAGTTCAGGACAATCCTGTCGCGAGTGCTGACTATCAACTATTGCACGAGCAAGCGCCAGTTTACTACATCAATGGTGCACTGGATGGTAATGAGGTAGCACCGCTCGAATGGCTGATGTTGGATAACATCGATGATTGGCTACAAAAGGTCACACCGCGCAGCGATGACGCACTGATTTTGGGTTACTTTCGTGGCCAAAGCATTTATCAGTTGCTACGCACGGTATTCGAGATTCGGCAACACTGTGGGGTGTTTGTGCGGCTTTATATCCGCGAACGCGACCAGGCCATTCGTCACCATGATGAGCGGCTGTTGTTACAAGCTGGTGCCACCTTAGTGTTGCCGTTCGGCTTACGCTTTAGCCAAGTGGTCAGTTTGGTGGAGAACTCCAGCGATTGGCGTTTTAATCGCCAGTTACCAGAAACGTTCGAACAAATCACCGACCAATTAGTGCCCAATGAGTTACAGGGCTACCAAACAGTCCCCAAATTTGCCGAGAATATTGTCTGGTTAGCACAGCTAGCAGAGCGACAAGGCGTTGATTTCACTCTAGTAAAAGCGCGGCCGGCAGCTGGAATGTCGTGTCTAGACTTACTCAAAGCCTTCAAACACCGGCGTGAAGGTGATTTATGCAGCAGTGATGGCAAATACGTCTACTTTTTCTTGTTTGCCTGTCGCGCCGCAGACGCTGATCGTGCCCTTGCCTTTTTATTTGGTTTACCGGTGCAGACACTATTGGATGACGAGCAGCGCATGCATTCATTGTATCTGATGCAACGCACACGTGATGAATTACTCGCGCTGCAACATGTCATCGATTATCACAGTCAGCTGACTGAACATGCTGGCACCGTGGAGCGTATCGATGATGCTTATGACCGCTTTTTCCCGAAACCCGCCGCGGCGAAGCGGGCCAAACTCTCCTAGAGGAGCTTTACCCAGATGCCCGAGCAACAGCTTATTGTTATTGTTTTATCTGCCTTCGGCTTAGGGATTATTGCCGGTATATTGCTGCTCACCTGGGTCAAGCAAGCATTTAGTTGGGGCTTAAATCAATTCGCCCGCTTTCGCTATATTCGCCTGCATACCCGCCGTACACGTAAAGTGAATCCATCATGAAGAACGCCAGTTATTACATCCGTCATCGCCAACAGCTGCTCAATCAGCCGCTGTTACATTGGCCTGGGTTAGGCGGTTGGGCCTTTTACTTTTTGTTGAAAGTGGTGCTGGCCTACCTGGATGTAATGCGTATTGATGTGCTGCTTAACTTGGCCCTAGTGGCGCTGCTCGTGGTGCCGCTGCGCTGGCCGCTGATGCGAGTCATTCGACAGGTGGTGATGATCCCCATAGCGTTGGCGCTTGCTTATGCGGAGAGTTATTTGCCACCTTTTGTCCGCCTGCTCGATCAGTGGAGTCAAGTCACCGCCTTTAGTTGGCAGTATATTTTTGAATTACTGGGCCGCGTGGTACAGCTAGAATACGTGGCGGCCTTGGTGATTGGCTGGATCATGTACCTGTATTTAGCGCGCGCGCTACGGATGACCGTGGTGAGTATTTTGGCATTACTCTCGGTGCTCTGGTGGGCGCCACAAGCCGCGCACCAAGACGCCGAATTAGTGCTCGCTGATGTGCCCAGTAAGATCGTCGAGGGCACCACCCGACCAACTACGGCAGATGAGTATCTGAGCGCCTTTTATAACGAACAAGCACAGTTGCTGCTGCAACCTGAACGGGGCTTACAACCGCAGCTGGATATTCTTATCGTCAATATTTGTTCACTGTCGTGGGATGACCTCGAAGTCAGTGGGTTACAGCAACACCCATTATTTGCTGCTTCGCATGTGGTGCTTGAACAGTTTAACTCGGCCTCATCCTATTCTGGGCCTGCCGCGCTGCGAGTCTTGCAGGCCAGCTGCGGCCATCGGCCACACGATGCGCTATTTGCTGCAACACCACAATGTGCCATACCGCAGCAGTTAGCGGCTTTTGGTTTTGAGTCACAGTTGCTACTGAACCACAACGGTGATTACGACAATTTCGCTGAGCAACTCCTGCAATATGGTGGTTTTAGTGAGCGTACTCGCAATGATTTGAGTAGTGTACCGATTGCCATGACTGGTTTTGATGGTCAGCCCATCTATGACGATTATGCGGTGTTGCAACAATGGTTGAACAATCCGTCATCGGCACGGCGATTTGGCTTTTATAATAGTACCAGTTTGCATGATGGTAATAGTCTGCCCGACTTTACCGGTAACAGTATTGAAAGCTTTGACCGCCGCGGCGAGCAGCTGCTGAATAGCCTGTTGCAGCTCTACCAAGATATTGAGCAAAGTGGCCGCAATGTGCTGGTGGTCATCGTCCCGGAACATGGTGCTGGCTTGCGCGGCGACCGTATGCAGCTCACCGGTTTGAGGGAGATCCCAAGTCCGGCTCTCACCCATGTGCCGGTGTGGATGCGATTATTTGGCGAGGGCGTTAACGAGCAAATCATTAGACCTATCCGCATTGACCGTAATACTGGCCCAAGCGCCATTGCTGCAGCAATCTATACCGTGCTGAATCAGCGTCCGTTCAGCGGCGGCGAGTATGACCCTGAGGCCTTAGCTGATGCTCTACCGGTTACACCCTGGATGGCTGAGAATAAAGACGTCAAAGTGATGCAGTTTAATCAGCAGTATTTGCTCAAATTAGGCGAGCAAAATTGGATGCGTTACCCCGGCTTATAAAGGCTTCTTGCGCATCGATTTGATATCGCTGCGCTGCTTTTTATGCTGAACACGACGCTCTTTGCTGGCTTTGGTTGGGCGCGTTGCAATGCGCCGTTTGCGAGTAATGGTGACACTTTTCAGCAACTCAATAAATTGCGCTAATGCGCTCTCACGATTGGCTAATTGGCTGCGCGACTCCTGGCATTTGATAATGATTTTACCGCTTTGCGTGATGCGGTGGTCGGCCTTCGTCAACAGCCGTTGTTGATACAATTCAGGCAAACTAGAGGCGCGAATATCAAAGATTAATTGTGCAGCGGTAGAGACCTTATTAACGTTCTGACCGCCGGCCCCACTTGAACGAATAAATTGCCACTCTAGTTCGTTTTCATCAATGCTGAGCTGATCGGTAATCGCTAGCTGAGCCATTTAGGTCTGCTCCTCACCGTCAGCAATCAACCCACCAACCCGGTCCACACGTTTTTGTACGGTACGAATAATCACCTCGGGGTTCGCTGCAATCAGAGTCAACTGCTCGCGCGCACGAGTCACTCCGGTGTACAACAATTCTTTGCTCAGCACCGGGGTATCATACTCCGGCAGCACCACCACAGTATGGGTAAATTCTGAACCTTGCGACTTGTGCACGGTCATCGCATAAACGCTCTCATAGTGACTTAAGCGACTCGGCAGTAGCCACCGAATACCTTGGTTTTGGTCGAAAAATGCCACCCGTAAAGGCGCTTGTTCGCTGACCTGAATGGCAATTCCAATGTCGCCATTACGCAGATCACTGTTGTAGTCGTTGCGCGTCACCATAATGGGTCGGCCATGGTACCAGCTGTTTTCTTGCTGAGGGTGTAACCAGCTTTTAATAACCTGATTGAGATGATGCATACCCCATTCACCATGATTGACCGCAGTCAGTACTTGAAACTGACTGAACTGATGCAATAACGCCCGGGCCCAGTCATCATGGCCCTGACTATCGCCAGTAGCAGGCGCAGCGAGCAATTGCAGAAAGCCCTGCATGCCGTGCTGAACTAATTGCCGCACGCTGGCGCTTTGCCACTGCGCTGGGCTGAGAAAGCGAATATTGGCAAACTGCGGCGCCGACTGCTGGCCACTTTGCTGCTGCTGTAACCATTGGCTTAACCAATCGGTTTGCTGCTGGTTGATTTCTGCAGCCAACTTGCCAATACCCTGTTCGGCATCGAAGCGACGGCTTTCACGCAGCATGACGGTATGCTGATGATACTGCGCACTGGCCAACAGGTTTTGTTGCGGCTCAGCACTTACCGAACTAGGCAGTGGCTGCGCAGTAACCTGTTGCAGCCACTGTACCAGCTCAGCGTTGTAGTTGCCGAGTTCGGCATCACGGCATAACTGGCCTAAAATTGCGCCAGCGCCAACCGAGGCTAATTGGTCTTTATCGCCCAATAAAATCAAACTGGTATGAGCTGGTAAAGCATCGAGTAACGCCGCCATCATGTCGATATCGATCATCGATGCTTCATCGACAATCACCACATCGGCAAGCAGTGGATTCGCGGCATTACGTTTAAAGAACCGTGACTGCGGCTGACTGCCCAATAGCCGATGCAACGTGACCGCACTGGCATCGAGATCAGCGAGGCGACTATCGAATTTGATCATCGCGGCGAGTTCTTTGCTGATTGATTCGGTCATACGCGCGGCGGCTTTTCCGGTCGGCGCGGCCAACTTCACCTGTAACGGCTGATGGCCTTTATGCAGCTGAAATAAAGTTGCTAACAGCCGCACCACGGTATAGGTCTTGCCAGTACCTGGGCCGCCGGTGATGATGCTAAAGCCACTGCGCACCGCCATGGCACAAGCCAGCCTCTGCCAGCTGAAACTGGTACCAAACAATTGCTGTAATACCCGCCGTAATTTGTCGCTATCACGTTGCGGCTGACGCTGCATGCGGCGCGCTAAATCGCTCTTGATGGCTTGCTCATAGCGCCAATAGCGGCGCAAATAAAGCCTTTCATTGGCGACCCAAGCGAGTGGCGCATGGTCCGCTTTGCGAGTCGCCTGAGCGCTAGCTAAGGCCTGTTGTAGCTCGGCTAAACTCAGCGATGCCATGAGCTGCTGCGGGTGCGGACACAGCTGCAAACTATCGGCACTGGCAAACTCCGGCGGTAACTGCAGGTAGTTATCACTATCGTGGTGCAACAACGTCACGTCTAAGCACGGGTGGCCACGCCCCAGCTGATGACTGGCTAAACCAGCTAATAGTGCCACCCAGTCGGTATCCTGTGGGCTGTTGCTGGCAATAAATTGGGCAAATTGCACATCGAGAGCTCTGATCCAGCCGTGTTGTTGCCACAGTCGAAGCACTTGCATTGCGTGCATTAGCATTGCTCCTCTGACGGGCTTGGCGAAGTCAACGGCTGGCCCTCGAATAACGCCGATAACTGTTCAATCAACTGCCGCGGCGGACGCTCACAATAGGCTCCTGCGCTTTGGTGCTGATAGCCCCGTATAAACAAATATACCGCACCACCGATGTGCTGGTCATAGTCGTACTGCTGACCCAATCGAGCGTGTAGTAATTTATGCAGTGCCACTAAATAAATCACGTACTGCAGGTCGTAGCGGCTGGCTAGCATTTTGTCGCGCAATGCATCGGCATGATAGCTGTTGCTATCAGGGCCCAAATAATTGGATTTGTAATCCAGCACGTAATAGCGCCCTTGATACTCAAATACGAGGTCGATAAAGCCCTTCAACATGCCATTCAGCTGTTTCGGTTGTAATGCCGGACGGCTGCTACCAGGGTGAATAAAGCGCTCTACTAGCTGGTCAATAACACGCGTATCGACCTTATCGGCAACAAACCAAAATTCTGGTTCGGGCTGATAGCGGCTCAGTTGTGCCAAACTCACCTGCTGTCGGTCGGGAAGGGTAAACTTAGCCGCTAAAAAGTCATTAAACCAGCCGCTCAAGGTCGGCAAATACGCTTGCCATTGTGGTGCTGCGCAGACTGTCGCTAGTAACTGCTGTTGCCGCCTAGTGTCCGCAGCCACCGTGGCAAAGCCCTCAAGTGCCGCGGCTTCCAGCAGGTTATGCAGCAAGGTGCCGGGCTCAGCACCTTTGGCAAAACTGTGTATGGTGTCTGGCGCTGGATAGCCTACCGATGGCAGCGTGATCAGGGTGTCTGTGTTGTGTTGTTCTTCCAACAAATTAGCGCTGTCGGCATCATCGACAGCTAGCGCGCTATCAGTGTCACTAGAGCTTGACTGCCGATAAGTCAGAGCACTGTAACTACTGACCCACCACGGCTCAAAATGATGCTGAGCGGGCATGGCACAGCTCAGCTCGGCACTCGATTTAGTACCAGCGTAATCATTATAGCGATGCACTGGTATGCTGCTTGCTAGAGTTTGCGCCGGTGCGCTGCTCAGTGCCAGCAGCTGCTCAATGCTGCTACCTTTGGCATTTATTTGCCCGCTTGCGAGGTAACTCAACGCCGAGGCGGGCCACTCTTTGAAATTGGCCAAACCAATAAAGGTGGCATATTGGGCGCGGGTAACTGCTACATACAATTTACGCAAATCTTCTGCCAACCGCTCGCGCTCGGCTTGTTCATAGGCTTCGCTATCGGTCTTGCTAAACACTAAGCGCAGTTGACCGTGCTCATCGTGGTAACGCGCCGGTAGCCGCAGGCGGTAATCCGGCCCTTGGCAATAACTCACAAACGGCAAAAATACCAGCGGATACTGCAAGCCCTTGGATTTATGAATAGTGATCACCTGCACCAATTTGCTATCACTTTCTAAGCGCACTTGTTGCTCTTCGCTATCGGTGCGATTGCCATCGCTTTTGCAGGCTTCAATATGTTCATCCAGATAGCGCAGCAGGCCCGCCATACCCTCAACTTGGCGTAACTGTTGTTGCAGTAACTCGGCGAGATGGAGGGCATCGGTGAGCAAGCGCTCACCTTGGTCAGCATCATCTAGCAACCGCGCTGGCACGGCAAAATCATGGTATAGCCGCTGTAACATGGCCAACACGCCCTGACGCTGCCAGCACTGATGATACTGTACAAATTGGTCGGCACGCTGATCCCAACTGCGTTCATCTTGTTTCAGTTGTTCAAGTTCTGCCAAGCTTAACTGCAATAACTCAGTTGCTAGTGCCGCCCGCAATAACTGCGGATCACGGGGGCTGGCACAGGCACGCAGAATAATCAGCAAGTCACGCGCTAGTGGCCCCGCGAACACCGAGTCGCGGTCAGATAAATACACCGATGGGATCTGGCGTTTACGCAACGCAGCACGGATCACTCGCGCTTCACTACCACTATTAACCAACACCGCCATGTCAGCCGGCAAGACCCGTTTAAGCTCACCATTGGCATCGACAAAACCAGTATCTTCAGCATTCAACATGGTGGCCATTTGTTCGGCACAATGCTCTGCCAAGCGCTCTAGTAAGGTGTCTTTGTTGGCTTTATCGGTGCCACTATCGGCAAACCATTGCAGTGCTGGAGCAGGCTGGCCACCTATCTGCCAGGAGCGTTTCAGGCCGTGAGCCGCGACCTCAATAAAGGGTACCGGGTCGTCCCCGGGCTGTTTGAACAAAAACGCCCCAGCCGGATAATCGTTAGCGGGTAAAAATAGCCCATTACTGGCGGCGACCATCGCCTCGGTCGAGCGATAATTTACCGCTAAGGTATAATGACGCGGGCTAGTATCACGGCGCGCCTGTAAATAGGTATAAATATCGGCATTACGAAACGAATAAATGGCCTGCTTAGGGTCACCAATCAGGAAAACTCCGGTATTTGGATACGGCTGCGCCAAACGATAAATAGCATTGAAAATCGCATATTGAGTCGGATCGGTATCCTGAAACTCATCGATCATGGCTACCGGGAACTGGTTGCGAATCAACTCAGCTAAACGCGCTCCATGACGACCCTGTAATGCCTGTTTTAAGCGCAACAACATGTCGTCAAAGCCAATTTCTGCACGTTGTACTTGCAGCTCGCCAAAGCGTTGTTGTAGCCACCACGCAGCATGTTCAAGAACTCCGTTAGCGTAGTCAGGCAGTTGCGCACTGGCTTGATGTAGTTCTGCTAACTGCTGCCACAGCGGCAATTGTAACAGTGGGTCATCGTGACGCGGTTGCTTCAGTGCCGCAAACAGCCCTTCATGACTTAACCGTGACCATGCTGCCGGCGGTAATACCGGAAGCACTGTTGCCTGAGGCGATTGCGGGTCAGCGGTGATGCTTATCGCCCACTCGCGCAGCGCGACAAACCATGGCTCTCCCCACACCCGACGAAACTTATTGCCGTTGAGCGCTTTACTCTGCCAGTACTGCTGCAACTGCTGCCAGGCTTGTTCCACCCACTGTAACCAAGGTAAGCCGTGAAAATTGTCAATCAGCACCTGTTCAGCCTGCTGGTAGCGGTCGAGTAACTGAGTCGGTGTCGGCACTGCTTGTGCCACAGTATCGGTGGTGGTACTGACGGTAATCAGCGGGCGCACCTTTTGATACAAGTTGGCGGGGTTTTGTAATACATCGAGCAAGCGCTGGTAGCGCGTACACTGATTTTCGGCTAGCAGCGACACATGGTTACGCCAATAATCGCGGGCTAAACTGACCCATTGTTGCTTGCTATCGGTGTTGAGCTGCTGGGTAAATAGGCTACCACTGGCAAATGCATGTTCGCGGAGCATACGATTACACCAGCCGTGGATAGTATGCACCGCCGCTTCATCCATGGCCTGAGCGGCATCCTCAAGCTGCTGCGCTAACAGCGGCCACTGTTGCTGGTCGGGGTAATCGTCCGCTAATTGTTGTAGCAGTGGATCGGGATCAGCTAGGTGACCGCGGAAGTACCGTGCCGCCTCACTTAAGCGCGCTCGAATACGATCGCGTAATTCTTCGGTGGCCGCCTCGGTAAAGGTCACTACCAATAATTCACTAGGTTGTAACGGTCGCCCAAAACGCTGCTCAGCACTACCATGATTCAGCACTAGACGTACATATAGCGCGGCAATAGTATAGGTCTTGCCAGTCCCGGCACTGGCTTCAATTAAGCGGCTATGGTGCAGCGGGAAGCGCAACGCGTCGAGTGTCTCAATGCTCATTCGCAGCCTCCTCCTTTGCCGCTTGTTCAGCCTGTCGCAGCAATAAGGTACGATACGCCGCGCGCACCAACGGCAGATACAATTGCTGCGCTAGCTGATGATGGTCTGCTTGCGCAACGAGCTCAGCGTAGCTCTGATAGAAACGCGCTAAATAGGGCACCTTAAGCCTATGCGGGGACCTGAAATAACTACCTTCATCAAAGAATTCAGCGCTTTTACTACCACCATTGGCATCGGGCTGCTCGCTCGCAATGAAATCTTCAGCTTTGCCGTAATTACTTTGCCAAGCCTGATAGACCGTTTCAAAATCAACCGCCAAGGGCCGCTGATACCCTTGTAGAACCCAACTCAGCAGGCGCTCAAGATAATCCTGCGCCAGCGCTTTCGCCATGACCGGAAACTCAATACAACCCGGCATACCAATCACCACCGTATGCGCCGGTTGCGAGCAATTCAGCACCACGTGCTGTAACCACTCCAGCAAAACTTTACCTAACTTAGTAGCTTTTACGTTGCCATCTGCGCTGATCTTGCTGGCAGAGACTCGCAACAGTAGCCATTCGCCAGCACTGTTGGTCCGTACCCCAGTTAAACTATCCTGCAACAACAGTTGCTGCTCCAGCTCAGGAACATACATGCTGTGTGCTATCGGTTGTGCCGAAAGTTCATGGGGATAACTCTGCAACCACTGTTGTAATTGCTGCTGTACCTGCTCTAAGTCGGTAAACAGCTGCTGGCTCACTACCGCTCCAGCAGCGCCAGTCGGAAGCTGACCTTGGCGCTGTAAATTCTGCAACCGACTGCCAGCCGCCGTTCGCCAGTCAGTATCGCTATCGGTCTGCGTCATCAAGGTAAACAGCTGCTGCAATAACGGTGCCTTCAATTGCCACTGCTGTAAGCCATTGAGGACCAATGCCTCATCATCTTCAGCACGCAACTGCTGCTGTTGAAAATACACCGAGAAGCGCTGATTGAACAGCAAACGCGCTGGCTCGCGTAAAAACTCAGCCAACTGCTTTAAGCTCAGTGGGGTCTCTGGCAGCCACGGGGGTAATTGCTTAGCAGTATCCGCTAGCCATTGTTGGTGTGCGCGCTGCCATTCATGGGCGTAACTGAACAGCTGCTGATGGTGCGGCTGTTGGGTTTGAAAATAATCCGCATGAAAGGGTTGCATACGATGTTCTTGCACTAGGTCATCCGCGCCCCAGCCTAAGCTGAGATGCTCCAATAACTGGCTCAGCAGAACCGATGGCGGGCGCGGGCTGTTATCACGAATACTGCGCCCCTGCCAACTGAGATAAAATTGCTGCCGCGCTGATAACAGTGCTTCAAGGAATAAATAGCGATCATCATCACGACGAGAACGGTCACCCGGCTGATAATCGCTCGCCATCAAATCAAAATCGTAAGGCTTTTGACTGCGCGGATAGGCGCCGTCGTTCATGCCCAATAAGCACACCAGCCGAAACGGAATCGCACGCATCGGCATTAAGGTGGCAAAATTCACGCTTCCGGCTAAAAAGCGTTGCTGCAATTGTGGTTGATCCAGTTGTGCTAGCCAGCTTTCTTGCACCACGGTACGCGGCAACGGTTGCTGATAACCGGCATCATGACAGCATTGCGCCCAGTGTTGGAGTTGCTGCTGCAACTGCGCTAACAGCAACACATCAGCATCATCACTGGCGGTAAAAAAGTCGGCCAACAGCTGCTGCAATAGCGCTAGCCAATGCGTCGCAGTGTAGGACTGCTCGAGGCGCTGATAATAGTCGTGTAAGGTATCCAGTAATTGTGCCAAAGCCCCTACCGATGCGGCCTCCAAACCACCCACTTCAGCAAAAGGCACGATGCCGTGCCAGGCCTGGTCATCGTCTTCGGGCTGACCCATGGCATAGCCCAGTAACATGCGTTGTAGACCAAAGTGCCAGGTATGCAAGCCCTGATTGGCTGCGATACCTAACTGCTGGCGATGATCTGCATTCAAGCCCCAACGAATACCAGCGGCGTAGATCCACTGCTGTAACAGCGGCAATTGCTCGGCGCTTAAGCCAAAGCGTTGCTGCAACGCCGGCACTTGCAGCAAGTCGAGTACGTCGCTCATACTCATGCGGCCTTGACGAACGGTTAATACTTGCTCCAAAGCAATCAGCAGCGGATTGCGGTTGCGTTGCCCTTGGTCGGCTAGCGTATAAGGAATGTAACGCGGATCATCGCGGTCAACACGGCCAAAGACCGCCTCGATATGCGCCGCATAGTCATCGATATTCGGCACCATCACCATCACATCGCGCGGCTTCAAACTACTATCGGCGGCAAAGGCCGCAAGTAGATGATCATGTAAGATCTCCACTTCACGCTGGGCACTGTGCGCACATTTGACCAGCAACGAGTTGTCTGCACTGTCATAACGCGGCCACTGCTGCTGGGTTTCGCTTAAATCACGTAAATTAAGAATATCGTCTTGCAGTTGTTGCAGCAGGTTCTGTGGCTCGGGCGACTCAAATAAGTCGAAGTTGAGTTCGTTAAAATGCGCAGCTTTCAGACGCGTTTCATCAAATACGTCCAACAGCCTAATGTAGTCGCGGCCTTGCTTGCCCCACGCCGCCAGCAATGGATGACCGCTGACATGCAGCTGCTCTAGACTGGTGGTTGCCGCCATGCCTGGCTTAAATGCGCGCCGCTGTTCAACAATGTCGGCCCAATGATATTGGCTGGGGTTATGCACACACAGCACCACCTGACAGCAGCCTTTGAGGGCATCAAGTAATTGCAGAATTTGCTGCGGTAAGCTGGAGATACCAAAGACTATGATACGTGGCGGCACACCCGCAGGTCGGGTGGCTGGCGTTAGTTGTTGTGCCGCGTCCAAAAAAGCTTGATGCAAACTCGCGCGGTTATTCCAACGCGCTTCACCGACATCTGCCATCACCACCCGCCACAGCGCCGGCTGCCAGGTGTTGTCGCCGCTAGCTGGTTGATTATCGCCAGCAGCCCAAGCCGCCAGCCACTGTGGCCGATACATTTGATATTGGTCGTAGAGGTCGGCAAGGCGTTCCGCTAATTGGTAAAGTTTGCGTTGATCAGCATCGTTGGCGACATAATCACGTAGCGGCTCAAAGCGCGGATCGGCTAAATGCTCCGGCAATAATCGCATCAATCGCCAAACTAAACGGTTCTTATCGAAGGGTGAGCTGGTCGGCAAATCGTGACCGAGCACGGCTCGGTAGAGTTGCCACTGCAAGCGCGCTGGCAGCGTTACCTGTAGCATCGCGGCAATACCCACCTGCTGAGCCAAATTAATCTTCAGCCACTGAGCAATACCATTAGATTGCACCAACACGGTTTCGGTAGCGAGCGGGTGGAGAGGATAGTTCCGTGTGAGACGCACCACCAAATCGGTCAGTTCCTCTAACCTATGGCTGTGCGCAACTATAAATCCTGGGGTTAATTCACTCATTGCTAGTCCTCTCCGTGCATGGCTTCATCCTACCCAAACATGCACGTTCAGACTAGCAGCGATTTGCGACAGAATGTGTCGCGTTAAGCTTTCGGTGCGCTCGTTTTTTCCAATACTAACAATTCACCGCCGCGCGGGTGCAGTTGTAACCGCCCTTCGGCATCAAAACTAAATTGTTGAACCTCTAATAACTGACGTAAAAAGTCGTGTTCAGCCGCCATTACTTCCGTTTCACAGGCCTTGCGGGTAATCGCTAGCGGGTCAAAAGCAAAGGATTCTGGGCTGAGCTGGTAGCTACCACGAAAATTATTACAGCCGGTAAAACCACTCACTGAGGTATCGGTGCCGAATTGCAGCAGCGGTCGCGTGGCCTCGCTAAAGCTGCCAACGAGTTGCCAATTGGAGCCTGCGAGTAAGCGCTGACTATCACCGGCACAACCGACCAGACTCTCATCACCGCGGCTATAACGCACCTGATACGGATAATAACGGCCACTCATGCTATCGACACAATGACGCGCTGTTAGCTCTACTGCCTGACCTTTAGCATCATGCAGTAGCCATTGGCGCGGCGTGGTATCACGAGTTTCTTGCAGAGTCAGTTCAGTGCTGTTGAGCCGCCAGCTTGGCTCATTGCCATGAGCAGTAAATTCACTCGGTAGGTGACCATCTAGGATACAAAGCGGCAACGCATTACCTTGCTGGTTAAAGGTGGCCTCATGGCCTTTGCTCCAAAATTCAACCTGCTGATCAGCACTGACATAACGGGTACCCGATGCCGCAGACGTGGCCACTAAGCGAAAGGCGTTGTCATCTTGCACAACATCAATAGACTCAGAGCCCATATCAGTGACCGTGATAGGTTGTGCACCACAATGATAGACCCACTGCTGCGGTTGCGCCGGCTCGCTGTCACAGCCAGCGATGATGAGTGCCGCAGCGGCAACAACTAGCGACTGGGTAAATGCCGTTGGTTTAACTTGCATCGTACAAAAACTCCGCTCAAGATGATGACCATACTCCGGACAATTTACTACGAAGCGAAAAAATTGCCATGAAACAACTGACGTTTACATTACTTTTACTGATTCTAACACTAGTACCGATAAGCCCTTATGCGCAAGTTACCGATTCGGCCATCACGGATTTATCAACGCTGGAAAACTTCAAGCGCGGTAACCAACACCTGAGTTCGGCTCAGCCTAGTGCCGAACATCTGCAACTTTTAGCGCGCCAAGGCGTCAGCGCAGTGATTAATTTTCGCGATGATGCGCTCCCTGAAGAAGCTAGCTGGGCGACCGCTGCTGGTATGGCCTACTACCATATTCCAGTGAGCGGCGGTGACCAGCTTAATAAAGAAAACGTCGCTCAGTTAAACCAAGTTTTGCGTGCACTCGGTGATCAGCAGGCACTTTTGCATTGCTCCAGTGGCAATCGTGCAGCCGCGATGCTGACCCTGCATGCCGCCTGGTATCAGGGTGCTGATGCCGAGCAGGCGCTGGCAATAGGTCAGCAACACGGTTTGGACAGTGCCGAGCTGTTACAGCGTTTGCAAGAACTGCTCAAACCATAATTTTATGCTAAACTATGCGCGCAATTTTTGACCTCGGATTTGCGATCCGAACCGCCAAAAGGAACAACTGATGTATATTTGCGCCGCACTCTATAAGTTTGTGGAACTCAATGATTTTGCCGAGTACCGCGAGCCACTCTATCACTGCTTAATTGATAACGCCGTAAAAGGCACCCTGCTATTGGCCCGTGAAGGCATTAATGGCACCATTTGTGGCACCCGCGATGGCATAGACCAGGTGCTCGCATTTTTGCACTCACGTGCCGAATTTGCTGATCTCGAGCACAAAGAGTCACCCAGCGCCAGCCAGGCCTTTTACCGCACCAAAGTGAAGCTGAAAAAAGAAATCGTCACTATGGGTGTGGATTGGGTCGACCCGAAAAATATTGTTGGCACTTACGTTGATGCCAAAGACTGGAACGCGCTGATTCGTGACCCAGAGGTATTACTGATAGATACCCGCAACAATTACGAGTTCGCGGTGGGTACCTTTGCCGGCGCGATCAACCCCTGTACCGATAGCTTCCGGGAATTCCCGGAGTACGTGCAGCAGCACCTAGACCCCAGCAAACACAAAAAAGTCGCGATGTTCTGCACCGGCGGAATTCGCTGTGAAAAATCTACTGCGTATTTAAAACAGCAAGGCTTTGACGAGGTCTATCACCTCAAAGGCGGTATTTTAAAATACCTCGAAGAAATGCCCGAGCAGGACAGTACCTGGCAGGGTGATTGCTTTGTATTTGACCAGCGCGTGACCGTTCGCCATGGCTTAGTGCAAGGTAATTATGACCAGTGTTATGCTTGCCGCATGCCAATTACTGCTGAAGAAATGGCCTCGGAGTATTATGTCAAAGGCGTTAGCTGCCCGCATTGCCATGATAAAACCACGGCGGAACAGAAAGCTCGCTTTGCCGAGCGTGAGAAGCAAATTCAGCTGGCTAAGCAGCGCGGCGAAGAGCATATTCGCGATGGTAAACTCGATCAATTTGCGCACTGAGGCAGTTCAATAGCTTCCCCCGATAGTCGCAATCGCCTTAAGTTGTTGGTTTTTTGACCTTGAAAATGGGGATAATGTCCCCATATTTAGTCTAAACCACAACGACAAGGAGTGCTTTATGCAACAACTTAATGTGATTGGTCTTCAACAAAAATCGGCTGGCGAGCTCGCGACTAAGCTCAACAAGCTGCTCGCCAATTATCAGATCTTTTACATGAACGTGCGTGGCTTTCACTGGAACGTGAAAGGTAAAGAGTTTTTCCAGCTGCACGCTAAATTTGAAGAAACTTATAACGATCTGCTGCTGAAAGTAGATGAAGTAGCAGAGCGCATTCTGACGCTTGGTCAGCGCCCACAGCACGCCTATTCCACCTACATTGAGAACAGTGACATCGCTGAGGAAAAAGATGTTCGTGATGGCGCGGCCTGTGTCAAAGCCATTTTGGATAGCTACCAAGTGATCATCAAACTGCAGCGTGAGATCCTTGATTTAGCCAATGCTGATGGCGACGAAGGTACTGCCAGCTTAATGAGTGATTACATCAAGGCACAAGAGAAAACGGCTTGGATGTTAAACGCCTACTTAGGTCACTAAATAATTTGTTGTAGCAAATGGTAGTTTCTTTGTTATGCTGAATGGGTAGTATCCAAACCATAACAGTCATAACAAGGAACTTCGCTATGAACAAAATGATCGGAATTGTGCTTTTGGTCGCCGGCGCTATCTTGCTGGACTTCGGTTGGGAAGCTTATAACTCAACGGCCTCAGATGTCACCCGCGCGGTTACCGGTGAACCTACCGACAACGCCATGTGGTACTTAATTGGCGGTGCAGCGGCGGTACTGATTGGCCTTTATGGCACCATTAAAGGTAAGTAGTACGCTGAATAGTTACTTAAGCCCGCCCCTCGTGCGGGCTTTTTTATTCTTAGCGTTACAGCTGCTTCTGCAAATGATGATGCAGCTCGTACCACAGCTGACTAGTGAGTGCGACCAGCGCCAGCCAATCGGCTAGCACGGTGGTATTGACGGTAAAGCCTGCGGCACCCTCGTAGGCATGCAAAAAGGCGCGCATTTGACTTTCTGAGAGCTGATTCACTTGAATACTACTGGCCAGATCAAAATAGCGCTCACCCAAACCTGAATATTCCCAGTCAATGACCAGCGGTTGCGCCGCCACAAACAGGTGATGAAAAGCCAGATCGTTGTGACAAAACACTGGGTGGCTGCCAAAACTGTCAATCAATTTACGTTGCTTTTGCAGGCGCCGTTCAAACTGTTTAGCGCGGTCGGCATCATAGCGCGCCAAGGTATCGCAATAGCGTTGTAAACGATTGCGCAACGACCAAATACTGACGTCAATTTGCATGCGATGAATGTGCGCACTGACATCAGCCAAGATTTGTAATTTGGCAGTCATGCTCAGTTTGGCATGCAGCAGATCAGGGCTATTAATGAAAGGCTGGAGCAACAAACCCTGCACTGGATCGTGATGCAGCACTTGCGGCGCTAGACCAACTTCAGCCAATTGTTGCTGCACCCGAACTTCTTGATCGCGGTCGAGCCCGTAGGGGTGGTCAAAACGGAAATGTTTCAGCACATAGGTACCGCTCATAGCGGTCACTTGGTACACATCGTTGGCCACGCCACGCAATAACGGTGCCGTTTCAACGACCCCGTGAATGGGTAAATGTTCTAACCACTGTTGCAACATGCGCGTTCCGTTTGTTGTTGTCGTTGCCACTGCCACATAGCGTAGAGTACCAGTAGCAAATAGCCAGCGTACAGTCCACCGGTGGCAACAAATCCTTTGCTGGCGTACAGGTACACATACACCGCATCGATCACCAACCAATAGAGCCAATTGGAGAACAGTTTGCGCGTCAGTAACCAGGTGGCAAATAAGCTAAATACCGTGGTAAAGCTATCTAGCCAAACTGCTTCGGCATCAGTGTAGCGTGCTAACAACAACGCGACTAGGGTGCTGATGCTAGACATTAGTAGCAACATCACTAGGTGCCAGCGCCAACTATAGCCCGACTGCTGCGCGGCAGGCTGCTGCCCAGCACCATATTGCCATTGCCACCAACCGTAACCGGCGAGCACAACATAAGCCACTTGCAAGCCGGCCTCCATATACAGCCGTGCACTCCACATCAGTTCGGCATAAATGCTGCAACTGACGGCGGCGGCCAACCAACACCACTGCGACTGATGCGCTGCTAGCAGCAAATAGGCTAACGCCAACAGCAGTGCCAGCCCCTCAATGGGACTGGTTTGTGCGAGCTGTTCGATAATCCAAGCCATATACGCTTTCCTTGAGCGCCGGCGCGCGTTTAAAACTGATGCCTAAAGGTAACACCAAAGCGCCGTGGTTCGCCAAATTGTTCATAGGTACGCGAAGCATATTCAATCCGCGGGTCGTTACCGAAGAAGAAGCCGCGCACGCCATAATCACGGTCGGTTAGGTTGCGTGCCCATAGATTAATTTGCCAATCAGCGAGCTGCCAGGCCAGGCTGGCGTGCAACAGGGTAATCGCTTGGCTTTGGCTGTTATGTGAATCGGAATAATAAAACCGATCTTTACCATCCGCCTGAATGCTAAATAGGAGAGCCTCAGAGACTTGCCATTGTAGCCCAGTATTCAGCGTATAGCTTGGCGCATGGGCCAATTCCCGCCCGCTCATGTCCATGCCATCTTGGGTGATATAGCCTTGCATTTCACTGTCTAGCAAACCCAGGCTAGCAAACCATAACCACTGCTGGTTAAGCTGCTGACGCCACTCTAACTCCAGGCCGTTGACGCGGCCACTGGCGGCATTCTCAATGTAGCCGACAAAAGTCTGTTGCTCATTGATCCAGCCTTTCAGCTGCACATCATCGCGATATTGAGCAAAAGCCGCCACCGTCAGTTGCTGAGTTTGCTCCGCGTTAGCCCACTTGTAGCCAACTTCTATACTGCTGAGTAGCTCCGGCGCGAAGGTAGTGCGCGCCTGCAAAAAATCAGTGACATCAGGCAGTTGTTTGTCGATTGCACGACCAATGGCCTCACCATTTACACCACCGGTTTTATAGCCGCGAGCCAAGGTGGCATACCATAAAGCGCCATTGTCAGCGAGGTAAGCTAGGCTCGCACGGCCACCCCACATGGTGTCGCTTGGGCGCGCTTGAACGGCATTGTTATCGCTATACGGGTTGCGGTACCGCTCAACACGACCACCAAGAGTGAATTGCCAGTACTGATTAAGCTGCAACTCTAATTCACCATAGATAGCGTTATGGCGGTTGTCATAGTCGCTGGCAAAACTACCACGCTGTAGTTGTTCATCGCGAGTGTAGTGATAAAAACCGACCAACCAATCGGTCGCTACACCGAACCACTGGCTCGGTACAGTGCTCAACCAACGCGCTTCGAAGGTTTTATCACTACGGTTACGCAGATATTCATCAAATGACACATATTCCCAGCCAGGCGCGATCCCCTCAAACGACCAGTCTTCATCAAAACTATAGGTGCTGTCGGCGCTTAACCAACTGCTAGCCAGCTGCAGCTCGCTACCCTGCCAACCGCTATAACTCGCTGCAAAACGTGCGGCACGTAAGCTTAAGTCATCTTCGCCGGGCTGATCCGACAGTGTTTGCCTGGTATTATCGAGAGAAAATGCGTCATAGCCATTATCTTGGCGGTAGGCATGCAGGGTAGTACGCAGTTGCCAGTTCTGGCCAATATCGCTAAATACATTCAATCGTGCCATGCGCTCTGAACGTTGCTGGGTATTATCGCGGCCTAAGAAGGTATTTTCGGTAAAGCCATCGTCGCGATTTTGAAACACGCTAAAGCGCGCTGTCCCTAACGCACCGAGACCACCACCTACGGCCAAGCCACCCTGCCGTAAATCGTAATTACCCGCGCCTAACTGCCACACGCCACTGCCCTCGGTGCTGGCCCGCGTGCTCTCGAGCACCAACATGCCGGCCAGGCCGTCGGCACCAAAGCGACCACTTTGCGGGCCACGATAGACTTCCACCTGACTGATATCAAATAACTGGGCGGCTTGGCCTAAACCACTGTATTGAATACCATCAATTAATAGCCCCACCGATGGATTAATCGGGTCAACAAACTGACTGCGCTCACCAATACCGCGAATTTGAATAAACCGTGCGCGTGAACTGCCAGCGGAAAAATTGACGTTAGGCA